>NZ_JAZDRH010000020.1:0-57347 GCF_047470865.1 Pseudomonas sp. F1_0610 | reverse complement strand
ATATTTATTTTGTTACTTTAGATGGCAGTTCGATCGATAACCATAATAGTTTTATGTTGGACCTGTATAAGTTAAAAACAAACAAGAAGTACCAGTTTCCTTTGCTGTCCATTAACTTTATTGAATCTAATAAATAGTACTATAGTTTTAATAACTTTTTATTTTAAGGGAAAGGAAAATTAATAAAAAGCTCAACATCATGTGCTAGCTTAGGTTTAGGCCGAGCCAGCGTGCTTACATTGGCCTCTACGCCGAATCTAGGGTGTAGTTTCCATCACAAGCACGTACCTCGCAACTGATGATAGAAGGAGAAGGCTTGAGCTGCCAAACCATGTTAAGCTCCATTTTTATAATTTTATACGTAGTTTACTAAGGTTATATTCAACTGCTGGCAAATCATTGAAAACTTTTTAAATTGCACTTCTGAAATAAGCATTGAGATATTATCAACCGCGTCAGTCTCCAGCCCAACTAATATATAACCTGCTTGCTTGAGCGGCTGTGCTACTACCTTAAATACCTCGTTTAAATCTAAATCAGTATTTATATTCAAAGCCTTCAGTGAGATTGGAATGCTTTCTATTTTGCTTATTTCCTGCAACCAGTTTAGCCCTGATCCTGCCTCTTTCCAGCTTATTTTGGCGCTATAACCTATTGCAGATTGGTGAATATAACTAGCCAAAAGATTGCCCAGCTTACCCTCCTGAGCACAGTGTAAAATATATTCTTCCCTCATAACCGATTGCTCAGCTACGACTTCTTGGAAAAATTTAATACATAGCTGAGCATCCAGCACATCGCCATCGTTTAGCAAATACGATAGCTCTGTGATAGAAGGCAGCACTGCATCAATAATTTGTTGCAGCTGCGCCGATAGAGTGGCCTGCATTATGCTGATTGCACTAAAGCAATCAGAGTACAAGGTACTGGAGGAATACTGCCCTCTTCCATAGCATGCAGCTTTTCATCCACATCCATATAAAACAAAGGAATAACATCCTGATATTGCTGCAAATATTCATTCCAGCCAAACGTTTCATTTAGCTTCGTAGGTTTAATGGTTGCACCTTTAGCCAGCATTAAGCTTAAACGTGAATAGGTTGCATCAGGATTAAAGAGATTTTCATGACGCCGAAAGCGCTTATTATCGCTATTGGTTACTGATTTACTGCCGGCTGTTGAGCGAATTGTAAAGACTTTATTTTCGCCAATCATATGCCCAAAGTGATAAGCCGCCAATTCGTTTTGATGGCGGTTTGGTGATAACGCCCATACTTGTGCGGTATTGCTCAAATCTAAGAAGTTTTCTGCATGCTCTGAATAAGCATTACCAAAATAAGCAGGAATACCGTCCATACGCGCTTGGCGATAATATTCCCAACTACTGTCTGTCACTAGAACTGGTACTTTAAGTTTGATAAGTGCTTGAGCAACAGTGCGCGCGACATAATTACCACCAATGATGACTATTCCATTTGGCTTACTTTGTTGCACTTTTAGCAATTTAGCAACCAAGGTGCTGGTCAAACTTTGAAATACGACAGTGCCAATAATAACCGCAAAAACCACTGTAACGAGTTTGTTGGCATCAGCAAATCCTATACGTTCAAGGCTAAGTGCAAATAAAGAACTAACGGCAGCAGCGACAATACCACGCGGAGCAATCCATGAGAGCAATGCTTTTTCTCGCCAATCCAAATTAGAACCCAAAGTGGACAGCGCAATACAAATAGGTCGCGCCACAAATTGAATAATCACTAACAGACCTAATATAGGCCAGCCCATTTCAATCAAGGATGGTAAATCTAAACGGGCAGCTAAAATGATAAATAATGCCGAAATTAAAATCGTTGCCAGCTCTTCTTTGAAACGCAAAATATCACTGATATTAACGTCGCGCATATTGGCAAGCCAGATGCCCATCACAGTTACAGTTAACAAGCCCGACTCTTCAACCCAAGCATTAGATAAACCAAAAGCACCAATAACCAATGACAAAACAGCAAGGTTTTGCAGGTAATGTGGAATCCACACACGGCGTAACGCAACGCCTAATAAATAGCCAAATGCAACGCCCATAAATAGGCCTGCAGCGACAGTTTCAGCAAAAATAAATAGCAGATTAGTTAATGACTGGTGGTCTTGGCGCAACACAATAAAGTTAAATACCAAGACAGTAAAAATCGCACCCACGGGATCAATGACAATGCCTTCCCAGCGCAACACGCGGTTCACACTTGCTTTCGGACGCACCACTCGCATTAAAGGCGCAATCACTGTTGGCCCTGTTACGACTGTAACAGCACCAACTAAAGCCGAAAGCTCTGCAGGAAAATCTAATAACCAATAGCAGCTAAGCCCTACCACCACAAATGTAGCCAACATGCCGACACTAACAAGGTTGCGCACTACATTACCTAAGCCTTTGATCTCTGAAAACTTAAGCGTCAAAGAGCCTTCAAAAAGAATAATAGCCACTGATAAAGATACCAGTGGAAAAAGCAAACTACCGAAGGTTTCATCTGGATTTAATACGCCAGTCACAGGCCCTAGTGTTATGCCTAAAATAAGTAACGGCAAAATAGCAGGAACACGTAAGCCCCAAGCAATCCATTGTGCTATCAATGAGCCTGCACCAATAATTACAACAATCATAGAAGTCGATAACGACATAACTCTACCTTTATCCTTAAAGTAAACACGGCCAGCGCATACTAACGCTTTTATCTTTATGTTGTGACGTAAAAGTATTACTTTGTACTAATTAGATGACTAATATCTCACCTTCGCCTGCATCTCTTAACGGCCAATATGGATTCTTAGAATGGATAAATTAAATACGCTGATTTACACCACAGAGCAAGAGCTCATCGAGCGTTTTGCCGTCAGCGGCTATGACAAACAATATAATCTTTCAGAAGTGATTGGCGATCGTGATTGGCGTGTCGATTTAGATACACAAAAACTCTATTTTGCTGAGGATATCTGCTTTGACATCCAAGTACTCGGCACTTTTTCCCATGCAACAAGTACATGGCTGTGGAGCTGGGCCAATACACAATGGGAACTTCCACCTGCTTTATTAGAGCAAGCCTTGGCTTTGAAAAATTTTGGCGAAGAACATGATATCCCCATATTTACCCAAGATATGCAAGAAATTGAACAGCAACAAGTACATTTACTGGGCATGCTCAGCTCTGGAATGCTAAGTAATAGCTGCTATTACGCCGCTGACTACGGTGATGGAATTTTGTTAATGACTATCAATGACAAATCTATTGATGATGCTGATAGCGACGACTGCGCGCGAATTAGTAGTGTCTTTTCACAAACCATTTCTCTCTTTGAAATGAATCATAGAAAAGCATTCGCCCACTACCTAAGAGATAAAGGTTTTAAGGTCTGGAAAAATACCCTAGCCACTAAAAACAACCTTAGCATTCAAGCTGAATTTGATGAGTTCGACCGTTTAACCTCTTTAAGGGTGGGCTAAGATGATGCAATTAAGTGACTTTGGAATTGATGAAAACGCACTGCCTACTGGTTTTTATGAAGTGGAAGATGTTCTCATAAAAGGCTTTAAATCTTTTATTTTTATTGATTGTGAAGATGCTGAGGTGAATGCTGAAAAGCTAAAACAGTTAAGTGCTTTTTTACAACAATTAGAACAGCATATTGATAGCGCTTTTGCGGCTATAGCGGCAGAACTTAAGCATTCATCAAGCACATCCGCCCATTATCAACAACACCATTTAGAAAACATGTCTGAAGATGACAAACTAGGCTTTTTTGACACACAAAACGTCACACCAGAACTTTTCTTACAAGCATTACAGTTGACATCTATAGGCATTTATCCAGGGGATGATGATAGTTTTGCTATTGTAGATATACAACTGGATCCTGAATTTACTAACTATCTATTAAGCGTTGCCTTAACAGCTTCAGGCAAGGTAATTGATATCGTGATGGAAAGCTAAGCATGCTGGAATATGCAAATAGGTTACTGTCCATTTTGGACGAAGAAACAACAGGCTCTATACCTGAAGATGATGTATTTTTCGGGCTTTTCCAGTGTTTTATGCCAGATGCTGAAGGCATAGAGGCTGTCTTTAAACCATTAAAAAATGGCCACCTGTTGCAAGAGCGAATTTTGCCTATTTATACAGCGACCTCTCAACGTTACAAGCATTTGCTTGCTGAAGGTGCTGTACCTGGTTATTTCTGCCCTGAAGCGCAACGTAATATTGAAAACAAACTTACACAATTAGGCCAGCAGCATATAGCCTATCTAAAAGACTTTGCGTTATTTTGTAATGCCCCCGAGATTGCTCAGCAGCTTGATTCAGTACATCAAATAGAGGTTATCACTCAACCAAGAAAAAGAGCGCCTAAAACAGATGATTTAGAAAACGAGCTGTATGAACTGCTAACCGACTGGGCAATGGGGCAAGCCTTTACAGATCCGCGATTAGCACTATTGCAAGAAGCCTATTATTCTATTGCCTGCCATTACCCGCTTGCCTATTACCTACAATATCCAGCGTTCACAGATAAACCTGAGCAAGACTTTTTACGGCCTTATTTTGAATTATGGCTTAATGGTTATAGCAGTTGTTTTAGCGGTGGAAAGTTAGTTATTTATTGCTAAGTACTCGCAAATAAAAACCGACTCATTTGAGTCGGTTTTTTACTATTACTTAAGCGCCATAAGGGTTGCGTAAGATAATAGTTTCAACGCGGTCCGGGCCTGTAGATACAATATCAATGGGTGTACCAACCAAGTCTTCAATGCGCTTAATATAAGCTAATGCCGCTGCTGGTAGCTCTTTCATGTCTTTTACGCCAACAGTAGACTCACTCCAACCTGCCATTTCTTCATACACAGGGGTTAAACCAACATAGCTATCAGCATCAGTTGGCGCATCCTTTAGCAAGTTGCCTTGTGCGTCTTTATACGCCACGCAAATTTTCACGGTTTCCAAGCCATCTAATACGTCAAGTTTAGTCAAGCAAATACCTGATAGGCTGTTGATTTCAGCAGTACGACGCAAAATAACTGAGTCAAACCAACCACAACGACGCGCACGGCCTGTAGTAGCACCAAACTCATGACCTTTAGTAGCTAAGCGCTGGCCTACATCATCAAACAATTCGGTTGGGAAAGGGCCTGAACCTACACGTGTGGTATAGGCTTTAGTAATACCTAAAATGTAATCTAGGTAGAGTGGGCCAAAGCCTGAACCTGTTGCTGTGCCACCGGCAGTTGTGCTTGAGCTAGTTACGTAAGGATAAGTACCGTGGTCAATATCCAACAACGAACCTTGCGCACCTTCAAACATAATATGCGCGCCTGCTTTGCGCAGCTCGCTTAGACGTGCAGTAACATCCAAAATCATCGGCTGTAGCTCTTTTGCAAAAGCTAACGCCTCATCTAATGTTTTTTGGAAATCCACTGGCTCTACTTTGTAGTAGTTTTGCAACGTAAAGTTGTGTAGATCTAATACTTCACGCAATTTTTCAGCAAAACGCTCAGGGTTAAACAAGTCACCTACTCGTAAACCACGACGAGCTACTTTGTCTTCGTAAGCTGGGCCAATACCACGGCCTGTTGTGCCAATTTTACCTTCTTTACGGCTTGCTTCGCGGGCCTGATCCAGCGCAACGTGATAAGGGAGAATCAAAGTACAAGCTGGGCTAATACGTAAACGCTCACGTACAGGTACACCCTTTTCTTCCAGCTTAGTAATTTCTTTCATCAATGCGTCTGGAGCAACCACTACACCGTTACCGATCATACATTCTACGTTGTCACGTAAAATACCTGATGGAATTAAGTGCAAAACGGTTTTTTCGCCGTCAATTACTAAGGTGTGACCTGCGTTGTGCCCGCCTTGAAAGCGCACTACGGCAGCAGCTTGTTCGGTAAGTAGATCAACGATCTTACCCTTACCTTCATCACCCCATTGAGTGCCCAGAACGACAACATTCTTACCCATTGCATTTGCCTCTTTATGCAAATTGATAGCTAGTTTCCTAGCTCTGTAAATTTACGCTTAAGCGCGATTTAACTTAAAGTTTCAACAAGCCACTGGTTGTTTTTGAACACCAATATTCGGTCGCAACCTACTGCAGCAGCAGATTCTTGTGTTTGTTCAGGCAATGCCTGCACTACACGATGACCTTGGGCGCGCAACGCTGAAATAGCTTGCCATAATTCGTTATCTGATGAAGCTGGCGCCCAAATACTAGCGGGATATTGCGCCACTTCCATCTGTCCTAATGTTACTAAGCTTTTTAAGTCCGTAGAAAAGCCTGTTGCAGGGCGCGCACGACCAAAAACCGCACCTATATCGTCATAACGTCCACCCTGCGCAATAGCTCCACCTTGACCCAATACAAAAGCAGCAAAAACAACGCCTGTATGGTAGTGGTAACCGCGTAGCTCGCCTAAATCAAAATACATAGGCAAGCTTGGGAAACGCTGAGAAAGGGTTTCAGCTATTTGTTCAAGGTCATTTAAAGCAGCACGCACTGAGGCTGGGGCATGAGCAAAAACAGCTTTTGCTTGAGCTAGTACCTCTTGCCCACCACATAAAGTACTCAGCGCATTAAACATATGCGCATAGTCGCCGTTTAAACTGGCTGTTAACTCTTGAATTTCACAGTTTGCCTTACGCTGTAGCGCATCAAATAACTGCTGCTCAATTGTTGAACTTAAACCTGCTGCTTGCGCTAGCCCACGATAAATGCCTACATGACCTAGATCGATATGCACGTTAGGCACCTTGGCTTGTGCAAGGCATTCCAACATCAAGCTAATAACTTCAATATCAGCTGCATTACTAGCATCACCATAAACTTCGGCACCTAACTGAATAGGGCTGCGAGAAGTAGACAAAGCACGAGGTAACGCATGCACAACACTACCAGCATAGCAAAGGCGAACTGGGCCTTCGCGGCGTAAACTATGAGCATCTAAACGAGCAACTTGAGGTGTAATATCTGCTCTAAAGCCCATTTGCCGACCCGACCCAGGGTCAGTGACCTTAAAAGTACGCAGATCTAAATCTTGACCTGTACCCGTCAATAATGACTCTAAAAACTCAATATGCGGGGTAACTACATACTCGTAGCCCCATTGTTGGAATAAGTCCAACATATGACGGCGCGTTGTTTCAATCGACGCCGCTTGTGGCGGCAGAACTTCTTCGATGCCATCTGGTAATAACCAGCGGTCTACAGTTGCCATAACGCCTTCCTTCTATCAAACCATCTTTGACAGCCTATGTGCCGCCTATAGAACTTTTAACAGATGAATATAAATAATAGAGGTTAACCCTCTTGAAAATCATGCTGACTAGCCAATAGTTTCAACCAGCCCTGCGATACAAAGAGTTGCTTTAACACGATAAAATGCACAATCACCAAGATCACAAACGCAAAAAAGCCGGGCATGTTCCCGGCTTGGCTTATCATACCATGTTTTGCTGGAAGGTCACCCTTATTCAACAAGTTAAGATGAATGGATTACTCCATTCATCTTAGGCTTCATGGTTAATTACGCTTAGTATTCTCTAAATACTTAAAGAATTCATTATCTGGGCTTAGCACTAAAACATCGCTCTTATTAGCAAAGCTTTGACGATAAGCTTGCAAGCTACGAATAAAGGCATAGAACTCAGTATCTTGACCAAATGCATTAGCGTAAATGATGGTAGCTTTCGCATCTCCTTCACCACGTATTTTTTCAGCATCGCGATAAGCATCTGCTAAAATAACACGTTTTTGACGATCGGCGTCTGCACGAATACCTTCTGCAAGCTCACGACCTTGAGCACGATGCTCGCGGGCTTCACGCTCACGTTCTGTGCGCATACGTTCAAATACGCTGTTACTAACCTCATCAGGCAAGTCAATGGCCTTAACACGCACATCGATGACTTTGATGCCTAGCTCTTTCATGGCCATTTTATTCAACGAAGCCGTGATAGTGCCCATCAATTCATCACGCTGACCTGAAACTACTTCACGCAAGGTTCTTTTACCAAACTCATTACGCAAGCCTGATTCTAAGCGCTGACGTAAACGGTCATCCGCCAAGTTTCTATCACCTGAAACCGCTGTGTAGAACTGTTCTGGATTTTCAATCTGCCATTTAGCAAAGGCATCAACCATTACAGCTTTTTTCTCAGATGTTAGAAAACGCTGTTTACTCGCTTCTAAGGTTAAGATTCGACCATCAAAGATCCGCACTTGGTTAATGTAAGGTAGTTTGAAGTGCAAACCAGGCTCTACATTAGGCTCAGCAACTTTACCAAACTCAAGCAATACTGCTCTTTGTGTTTGCGTCACTATATACAAGCAATTAAAAGCTACAATAGCTAATAACGCTGCACCAATAATGGCAAAAAGAGATTTATTAGACATTAACGCATCTCCCGTGTACGAGAGCTAGGCGGCGTGATACGAGTTGCCGCATTAGTGCTGCTAGCTGACGATTGAGTTGCCGCATTAGCAGCTGGCTCAGTATAGATACTGCTAGCTGATGGATTTACGGTCCGTGCAGGGCGATTTTCTAGCATTTTATCCAGTGGTAAATACAGCAAGCTGTTTTTACCTTGATCACCAGAAATCATCACCTTGCTTGTACTACTTAATACATCTTGCATAGTTTCAATATACATACGCTGACGAGTGACTTCAGGCGCCTTGCGATATTCTGCATACAGTTGATTAAAGCGCTGCGCTTCACCTTCTGCTTTAGCTACCACCTCATCACGATAACCTTGTGCATCTTCTAACAAACGTTGAGCTTGACCACGTGCTTCCGGCACTATGCCTCGAGCATAGGTATCTGCTTGGTTTTTCTCACGCTGTTCGTCTTCACGAGCACGAATAACATCATCAAAGGCATCTTGCACTGCACCTGGCGCCTGAGCATTCTGCACGTTTACCTGAGTAACAGAAATACCTGTGCCATAGTTATCCATAAAGGTTTGCAGACGCACTTGAGTATCAGTTGCCAGTATTGCACGACCACTAACAATAACTTGGTCCATACTCATAGAACCTGCTACATGACGCAAGGCACTATCTGTTGCCTGCTCTAAACTACGCTCAGGATCAGCTACATTAAGCACAAACTTTTTAACATCAGATATTTTATACTGAACGGTTAAAGGTACTTCTACAATATTTTCATCTTCAGTCAGCATCTGCCCTGTTGACGAATAACTGCGTTCTTTCGTTGTGTTTTCTTGAAACTTTTTATCCATTGGCGGAAAGTAAATATGCAAACCAGGACCTACGGTGTCATGATATTTACCAAAACGCAGTACAACAGCTTGCTCTTGCTGATCAACTACATAAACACAGTTATATAGCCATACGCCAAGTACTATTAAGATAGCAATAATCGCTATTCCAACGCCGCCCTGCTTAGGTAACCCACTACCGCCAGATCCAGAGCCGCTTTTGCCTTTCTTACCGAAAAGGCTAGTCACGCCATCTTGCAGCTTGCGTAAGGTTTCGTCCAAGTCATTTTGGCTTGGGCGCTCATTATTCTTTTTCCCCTTGTCTGAGTTTCCCCAAGGGTCTTTATCATTTGAGTTGCCACCCGGTTCATTCCAGGCCATAACACTCTCCATTTAGCAAGGTACACATACATAACAACCTTGTATCTTAATCAAAAAGATACATTTTAATCTAGGCAAAAATACCTATTTGATTGCATAAGTTTGTAGAAAGGTTTCGATTTCAAATTGCTCGTGACTGAGTAATCGGTTTAAGTCAATTTTAGGCATGCGAAGCGTTAAAATGCTTTCACCTGACTCTGAGAATTGCTCTTGCTGTACAGCACCTAATGCAAACAGCTTACCTCGCACCCTACCTAACTTCTGAGGTAGGCACAACGTACCTGTATAGATTTCTTCACCTAATAACTCCGACATAGCCTGAGCTATTAAAATTAAGCCTTGATTATGCATGGCACTAACCCAAACTCGCACTGGTTTGCCATCTGCATCTCGTTGTATATGAGCCGGTACATCTGATAATAAATCAATTTTATTATAGATTTCCAAAGTAGGAATATCTTTTGCACCAATTTCATCAAGTACTGTATGAACTTGCACTATGTGCTCATCACGCTCAAGCGATGCTGCATCTATAACATGTAAGAGTAAATCAGCATTCGCTGATTCCTCTAATGTTGCTCTAAAGGCTTCGACTAATTTATGCGGCAAATGCCGAATAAATCCAACAGTGTCCGTTAAGGTGATAGGTCCGACATCAGGTAAATGATAGCGCCGCACCGTAGGATCAAGCGTCGCAAAAAGCTGGTCGGCTGCGTAGACTTCCTCTTGCGTCAAACTATTAAACAGCGTGGATTTTCCAGCATTGGTATAACCTACAATAGAAACGGCCGGAATCTCTGCACGCTTACGCGCGCGACGTGCTAATTCACGCTGATTGCGTACCTTCTCTAAACGCGCTTTAATTTGCTGCACCCGTATGCGCAACAAGCGACGATCGCTCTCTAACTGTGTTTCGCCTGGTCCACGCAAACCAATACCGCCTTGCTGGCGGCTAAGGTAGGTGCGACTATGCACCAAACGGGAAGATATATGCTCAAGCTGAGCCAGTTCGACTTGCAACTTGCCTTCGTGCGTATTCGCACGCTGGGCAAAAATATCAAGAATAAGCCCAACACGATCAATCACACGACATTCTAATTCGCGTGACAAATTGCGTTCTTGGCTAGGCGTTAATGCATGGTTAAAAATGACTAAGTCAACTTCTAACTCTTGCACTAAAAAACGTAACTCATCAACCTTACCACTGCCAATTAAAAACCGAGCAGTTGGCTGATGACGAGAGACAGTAACAAAGCGGGCAACTTGCGCGCCCGCTGAGGTTACTAATTCGAGGAATTCATGCGGATCTTCTCGCAGCTGGGGATCATTTCCTTCCAGATGAACTAAAATTACCCGCTCAGCATGTGCGCTTTGATGATCCAATGCAGCCTCAACTTAGATTAAAGGTTACCTACTTCTGCCTCATCTTCAGTTGGTAGACGTACTGGACGGCTAGGCACAACTGTTGAAATAGCATGTTTGTAAACCATTTGACTTACGGTGTTTTTCAATAAAATTACAAACTGATCGAAAGACTCAATCTGACCTTGTAATTTAATACCATTTACTAAATAAATAGAAACTGGTACGCGTTCCTTACGAAGGATGTTTAAGTAAGGGTCTTGTAGTGTGTGCCCTTTTGACATGAGCGCTACTCCTTAAGAGGAAAATATTATTAAACTATTTATAAAAAACTGCTAAAGCCTAAGATGGGGCATTATTAAGCAGTTTCAAGGCAGTTGATAAATTATCAGTTGCCAAACTATCCAACCAATGTGCATCAGACCAACTGCGCAGCCAAGTAAATTGGCGCTTTGCTAGTTGACGCGTTGCTGCTATACCACGAGCCTGCATTTCATCGAAACTACAATCGCCATCGAGATATTCCCAAACTTGGCGATATCCTACTGCCCGCATAGATGGCAACCCCATATGTAGATCACCGCGAGCACGTAATTTCTGGACCTCTTCAATAAAACCTTGTTGCAACATAAGTTGAAAACGTTGCGCAATACGTTCATGCAAAACGCTGCGCTCTAATGGCGCAATAGCAAACGTCTTAACAGTATAAGGTAAATTTCGTTTGCCTGCTTGTTCTTGACGTTGTTTTTCTAACTTTTGCTGCATTAAATGCCAACTCATACTCTTTCCGCTTAGGTGCCATATTTCTAAAGCACGAATAATGCGCTGGGTATCATTAATATTAATGCGTGCTGCTGAATCAGCATCCACTTTTTCTAATTCAGCATGTAACCAAGCTAAACCTTGTTCTTGTAGCTGTTGCTCAAGCATGGCTCTCACCTCTAATGAGGTTTCTGGCATAGTAGCAATGCCTTCAAACAAGGTTTTGTAATACAGCATAGTCCCGCCAACCAATAGAGGAATTCGCCCTTGTGCTGTGCTTTTAGCCATTAAGGCTAAGGCATCGCTTCTAAATTGGGCGGCGGAGTAACTTTCTATTGGATCTAAAATATCCACCAAAGCATGTGGATATTTTTTTAGCTCATCTGCGCTTGGTTTAGCCGTGCCAATATCCATTTGCCTATAGATTAATGCCGAATCGACACTAATTAAGTCGCAAGGTAGCACCTCACTTAAAGCCATTGCCAAGTTGGTTTTCCCTGAGGCGGTTGGCCCCATTAGAAAAATGACCGGCGGAAACTGCTGCATAACTAACCTTATTGCGCCAAAATACGCGTCAACGATGGATCTTTAAAGACACGTACCAAGGCATCAGAAAGCGCTTCTGCTATAACACGTTCATTTTTCTCTTGATTAGGTGCCACGACAAAACCACGTTCTATATTAGCATTATAGCTTCCCGTAAAGTTTTGCCCCAACTTATGCGCTGTTGCTTTAAATTGGGCAGTCACTATCACTTTATTAGCCACATTGGAGTTATTTGGCACTTTATAGGTTAGGCTTTCCAAACTCACAACAAGCTCAGCACCATTAGTAGGCTGGCTTACCGGAATAAAACCTTGTTGACGTAACACGGTATCAATTTCAGCACGTAGACGAGGAAGAATACGCTCGGCTTTGACAGATACTGTACTAGTATCCGCATAGCTACCACCGCGTGAGCCTAAAACGGGAGATGGACGGTTATCCATAACACTAACATAGACTTGCTGACCATTAGCTACACGCGAAAACTGCTCTGTAATTTGTGGCTGAGGGGCAAGTGTTTGTGGACTTAAGCCACAACCAGACAAGCCAATAAAAGCCAATATCACACCTGCAAATACTCTTTTTTTTGACATTTTGCCGCTCCGTTATCAATCATGCTGCCCAGTATATCAATAGTCATTCCAACTACCTATGCTAGACACCAAATTATCCAAGTCTTTCGTTTTCAAGCATTTTGCCTGCCAATTAGACCAATGATTGTCTTTGATATTCGACTTTTGAATAAATAAAAAATCCTTTAGGGAATCGTTTTTTGTAAAATCATCGTTATAATGTTAGCCCGACAATAAACGACGATTAGTTACAGTCACTCTGCTAACTGCAGATTTACACCTAGTCGCCTGCTTATGCCGTTATTAATTTAGCCTTCGTCATAAGGAGCCCTGTAAGGTGCTCTTGTATGACAATCCACGTCCATGTTTTATCAAATCATGGGTAAATGGTTTCACAACTTCATAAAAGTGTGGCAAATGATGAAGAGTTTAGCGTTTCTATCTCACGCAAAACCTCCTATAGCTTTACTGCTAATTAATTGCCGTTTTATGAATCACACTGCAAGTTTTTAGCATCCTTTGCTTTTGCATTCTGGAGAATCGCTAATGGCGCAAGATAATCACGCAACGTTGGACGTCCTGCTCGTCGGAGCTGGCGTCATGAGTTCAACGCTGTCCGTTTTACTTAAAGAGCTTGATCCAAGCCTTACCATGGAGATCGTGGAACAAATGGAAGCTGGAGCACTGGAAAGCTCCAACCCGTGGAACAACGCTGGCACCGGTCACGCGGGTTTATGCGAATTAAATTACACACCGCAAGCCAATGATGGTTCTATTTCTCCCAACAAAGCGATCAATATCAACGCCAAATTCGAAGAATCCAAACAGTTCTGGGCTCACTTAGTTGAGACAGGCATCTTCGGTGATCCACGCAACTTTATTACTCCTGTACCTCATATGAGTTTTGTACAAGAGGAAAAAGATATTCCATTCCTCAAAAAGCGCTTCGAGGTAATGAAAGAACACCACGCTTTTAGCGAAATGGAGTACACCGATGACTTCACCACTCTACAAGAGTGGATGCCATTAATGATGAAGGGGCGCGACCCTCAACAAAAAATGGCTGCAACTCGTGTAGTGCATGGCTCTGACGTGAACTTTGGTGGACTTACTCGCCAACTGTTAGATTATTTAGCCCAGCAACCAGGTACTAAACAGTCATACCGCCAAAAAGTCGTTGCCATCAAGCGCATTGACGGCATTTGGCATGTTACGAGCAAAAACCTAGACACAGGCGCTAAACGCGATATTCAAGCGCGCTTTCTGTTCTTAGGTGCTGGTGGCGCAGCGCTAACCCTGCTGCAGAAATCTGGTATTCCTGAAGGCAAAATCTATGGCGGCTTCCCAGTTAGCGGCCAGTGGTTGCGCTGCGATAATCCTGATATTGCTGCATTACATAAAGCCAAGGTCTACAGCCTTGCTGGCGTTGATGCACCGCCTATGTCAGTACCACACTTAGACACACGCGTAGTTGATGGTAAAACTTCGCTACTGTTTGGCCCTTTTGCTGGATTTACGACAAAATTCTTGAAAAATGGCTCATTTACCGACTTATTCTTCTCGGTACGCCCAAGCAATTTAAAACCCATGTTATGCGTTGCTCGCGACAATATGGATTTAACCAAGTACCTCATCAGTGAAGTG
Source organism: Pseudomonas sp. F1_0610 (assembly GCF_047470865.1). Classification (NCBI taxonomy): domain Bacteria; kingdom Pseudomonadati; phylum Pseudomonadota; class Gammaproteobacteria; order Pseudomonadales; family Pseudomonadaceae; genus Pseudomonas; species Pseudomonas sp. F1_0610. The sequence goes on along the minus strand of NZ_JAZDRH010000020.1, from coordinate 42,823 downwards.
CGCCAAACATTTAATCAACGCCTTGATGCGTTACGCAAATTCTATCCTGAGCTGGATCCTAAAGATTGGCGCATTGAAATTGCAGGTCAGCGCGTACAAATCATCAAAAAAGATGCAGATAAAGGTGGTTCTTTACAATTTGGGACTGAGCTTGTTGCGTCTGAAGATGGCAGCCTCGCAGCTCTACTAGGCGCTTCGCCTGGGGCTTCTGTAGCTGTTTCTGTAATGCTTGATTTAATTAAGCGTTGCTTTGCTGACAAGCTAGCCTCTGATGAATGGCAAGAGAAACTCAATAAGATTTTCCCTGCACCACTAAAAGAGCTAGAAACCAATGCACAGCTGTACCACCAAGTACAGGCTCGTTCAAACAGCTTACTCAAGCTGGCATAAAACAAAAAAGCCGAACTTAGTGTTCGGCTTTTTTATCTACAACAACTGATCTATAAAACTGGCACGTTTATTTCTTACTTGAGGCGACTAGTTTGAACTGACCCCATTTTTTATATATACCAGCAAGAATTTGGCCGAGTACCTGTGAATGCAACAGCTCCAAATTCAGCTAAAATAGGAACAATATAAGTAATACAACGAACATTTTTATTTAATGCCCTTGTTGTCTTACATAGTTCCCCACCCTGCTCATCACCTTGGCTACCACCTAAAGGAACGGGTGAGTTTATATCATGCTTGTTTTCATGCAGATATGTATTGGCTGCAGTAAAAGCATCTATTGATATATAGATAGCATTGTTATTAGATGAATCTAAAACAACACATTCCTCAGTTACCTCTTTAATAGAAAACTCTTTGCCTAAAGCATTATCTGGCGTCCTATATACATTTCCCTTTTTTAAAGCCTTTAACTTTAATAGAATTTCTGAATTGTCCATAATAGTTTTCTTATGTATACCTAGTAAGTTATTTTGCTTGCTTAATCACGGAAGTTATTAAACTGTAATGGCATGCCTAATGATTGGCCTCGAAGTAATGCCATAACTTCTTGCAAGTCATCGCGTTTTTTTCCTGTGACACGTACTTGCTCACCCTGAATAGCCGCCTGTACTTTAATTTTGCTGTCTTTAATTAAGCCAACAATTTTTTTGGCTAATTCTTTATCAATACCTTCACGAACCGTCAGCTCTTGCTTAACCACCTTACCTGAAGCATAAGGCTCTTTAAGCTCTACACATTGAATATCTATTTTACGTTTGGTGAGTGAAATATTAATTATCTCTACCACCTGTTGTAGCATAAAATCAGCCTCAGCTGTCAGAGTGATTTCTTTTTCCTTGCATTCAATTGTAGCTTTTCCACGCAGGTCATACCGGCGCTCTAGCTCTTTTTCAGCATTATCTACAGCGTTCTGTAGCTCGTGTTTATCAATCTCTGAAACAATGTCAAATGATGGCATAACTCACCTATTAATTTTTACAAATCTCACACAGATAGCCTAAACCTCAGGCGCAATAAGTGCTATTGTATTCGCTCTATTTCAAAACTAACCAGTTAATGTAATCAATGAACGCACCATGGCATATTTTAGGCGCTGGTAGTCTTGGTTGTTTGTGGGCAGCCCGCCTACAGCAACATCTTGATACCCGCCTGATCCTGCGTAATAAAGCGCAGTTAAAAGCATTCCAAAAACATGCTTCCATTCAACTGTTTGATTCCCCACTTGCTGTCGAACCAAGCGTACACCAAGTTAAAGCTGAATTAGCTAGCGCCAAAGACACTATCACTAAGTTGGTGCTCTGCACAAAAGCCTATGATGCCTTAGATGCCGTTAAAAGCGTAGCCCATCGTTTCACTGATAAAACACAAATAGTGTTATTGCAAAACGGTGTAGGTAGTCAACAGGCCATTCAGCAGGCTTTTCCTCATATTCGTTTAATTGCCTGCGCAACAACCGAAGGCGCTTATTTAAAAGAGCCCTTCTGCGTTATTTGGGCGGGTCATGGTGTTACTCGCCTAGGTGACTTTGGTGAACCCAAGGCGCAACCGCAGTGGTTAGACGAATGGAAAAGTGCCGGTTTTAATTATGACTGGACTGACGATATTGAAACCACCCTATGGCGCAAACTAGGTGTTAATTGCATTATTAACTCATTAACTGCGTTACATGAATGCTCTAACGGCGAACTAACCCGACCACAAAATATGGTCAACCTGCTCGCTTATGATTTGCAAGATTTAATGATTGCCGCTAAACAGCCTAAAGCCGCTGCTGATTTGCACGCTTTAGTTTGGCAAGTCATTGAGGATACCTCACGTAATCAATCCTCAATGCTACAAGATATCAAACGGGGCAGACGCACAGAAATGCAATATATGATTGGCTACGCCTACGAAAAAGCCAAGCAACTTGACGTTGAAATGCCAGCCGTTCGAAAGATCTATCAACAGTTATGCGAAAAAATTGACAGCTTAGGTCTACCAGTAAACTGAGGATGCTATGGGATATCGTTTAAGCAAAATTTATACACGTACAGGCGATCAAGGAACGACTGGTCTGGCTGATGGTAGCCGTGTTAGTAAAGCACATCCACGTATTGAAGCCATAGGTGAAATAGATACTGTAAACAGCCAACTTGGGCTATTACTGGCTCATCTCACAGAGGATCTTGTGATGTGGCCTGGCTTAAACGAAATCATTGTGCTTTTGCATGAATGCCAGCATCGTTTATTTGAAATAGGTGGTGAGCTGGCCATGCCGGGTTATGAAAGCCTTTCCCAAGCAGATATAGAATTGCTTGAGCAAAAATTGGATGAATGGAATCAAGAGGTAGGTCCTTTAGAGGAGTTTATCTTACCTGCTGGTTCTATTGCTATTGCGCAATCCCATATCTGCCGTAGCAGTGCACGTAGCGCAGAACGACGCTGTGCTTTGCTGCATGAACAAGAGCCCATTCGCAGCGAGCTTCTTAGTTATATCAATCGTTTATCTGATGTTTTCTTTGTTGTCGCTCGCTTAATTGGTAAGCGACAACATATCAACGAGGTACTATGGCAACCACGCGTTTAAGTGACTGGCCATAGGCTACGAATAGCGGCGATACCTTGAGCGCCGCTTTTTTGTGCTTGGGCAACATCTTCAGCAGCTAAGCCACCTAAAACAAACACGGGCATCTTTGCTTGACTTATAAGTTCTTGCACTTTCGTCCACCCTAATGGATTAATATCAGGATGAGTGGCTGTTGCCAAAACAGGTGATAAGGTCACAAAGTCGACCGCTAATTGGTTAGCTAACGCTATTTCATGCGCGTTATGGCAGGAAGCTGCTAACAAGCCATTTTTAATGATTTTTTGCTGAGCAAAATATTGTAATTGCTGGCTGGTTAAATGCCAAATTAGCTGCGGGTAATAGGTCCAAGGGGCATTTTCACTTTTTACCGCCAAGCGCGCTCCTGCGCCATCACATAAGCTCAGTAAAGGTTCAATTAAATCCTGATAGGCTTTAGTTGATCGTTGTGGATCACGCCATTGAATCAGTTTTATACCTTGTTCTAGTAACCTAGCGACACCTGCTAACACCTGAGTATCCGTTAAACCATGGGGCGTAATAGCATAATGTTTTGGCAATTGCGCGGCCTGCACTATAGCTGCGTTGGCTGCTGGAAATTCATAGTCTGTTAGCGCTTGCTGCTCAACCCATTTAATCGGCTGCCCTTCTTTTCCGGAAGGTTCTCCTAAAAAAGCTGTGACTTCATGCACATCTAACAGTACTGTTAGCTCTGGATATGTATGGCGCACTTGAATAAGCGGATGGCTTTGCTGAACACTAATTCCAAGCTCTTCTTCCAGCTCTCGCTTTAATGCCTGCGTAACTGTCTCACCTTGCTCTACTTTACCACCTGGGAACTCCCACAAGCCGCCCTGATGTTTCTTTTTCGCACGAAATGACAATAGTACCTGTTGCTGAGCATTTCTAATCACTGCAACAGCTACATGCAATGCTTGACTCATGTTTTCTCCTAACCTACTGCTGGCTAATTAGCAGTAGGTGTGATGAGTTAAGAACGATAATCAGCGTTAATTCGGACGTACTCGTAAGATAAATCTGTGGTCCACAAGGTTTCGCTAAAAGTACCGCGTGCCAATTCAATACGAATGCTAATTTCAGCTTGCTGCATAATTGCAGCCCCCTGCTCCTCGGTATAACTAGCCGCACGACCGCCAGACTCAACAATCTGAACATCATCTAAATAAATATCTACCTGACGGCTATCTAAATCGGGCACACCTGCATAGCCTACAGCGCAAGCAATACGTCCCCAGTTTGGATCAGAAGCAAAAAGAGCCGTTTTAATTAAAGGCGAGTGCGCAATAGCATAAGCCACATCCAAGCATTCTTGAGCTGTTTTTCCGCCATTAACCTGCACTGTTACAAACTTAGTAGCACCTTCACCGTCGCGCACAATGGCTTGTGCTAACTCTTTAGCTAAGTCGATTAGTTGCTCACGAAACAATTCATATAGTTTGGTAGTTGTATCCGTGATTTTATCGGCACTCGCTTTACCTGTGGCAACCACAATAAAGGAGTCGTTAGTTGAGGTATCGCCATCAATACTGATGCGGTTAAAGGACTTATTAGCCACTTCTTTAATCAGCGATTGCAATAGTTTTTGCTCAATACCTATATCTGTTGCGATATAACCCAACATAGTTGCCATGTTAGGACGTATCATGCCAGCGCCTTTACTCATACCAGTAAGCGTAAAGGTGACGCCATTATGCTGAAACTGACGACTGGCTGCTTTAGGCAAGGTATCAGTCGTCATTATCCCTTCAGCGGCGTGCGCCCAGTTATTTGGTTTTAAGTCGGCCAAGGCTGCATCTAAGGCGTTAGTAATTTTTTCCACAGGTAGCGGCTCACCAATAACACCTGTAGAAAAAGGCAAAATTTGTTCTGCAGTAACACCTACACGCTCAGCCAAAGCAGAGCAAACTTGCTGCGCTGCTTGTAAACCGAGTTCTCCCGTTGCCGCATTTGCATTTCCTGTATTAACCACAAGGTATGCAATCTCATTTTCTTTACGCGCTTTGCATAACTGAACGGGCGCTGCGCAAAATGCGTTCTGTGTATAGACGCCAGCTACACTTGAGCCTTGAGCACAGCGCATAACTACCACATCTTTGCGACCCTCTTTCTTAATGCCTGCACTGGCTATGCCTAACTCAAAGCCTGCTACAGGATGCAGGGTTGCCAATGGTGCTAAACCTACCGCCATGCTGATCTCCTTGATGTTATCAGCCAAAAATGAAAACGCCGCATAACCAGTATGCGGCGCTAATTTACTGAACAACTGCAGTTATTGAATTTTACCGCAACATTGTTTGTATTTTTTACCCGAGCCACAGGTACACGGATCATTGCGCCCTACTTTAGGGCCAACACGTTGAAAAGTCACGGGCTGAGTGGGTTGTTCTTCCGCATTATCCTCATCACCTTCTTCTGCATAGGCTTCATGGCGATACTGAGCTTGTGCTGCGCGCTGTTGTGCCTCTGCACGTAAACGTGCTTGCTCTTCTTCTGGATCTTGCTGGCGAATTTGCACATGAGAAAGAATACGAATAGCGTCTTGCTTAATCGATTCCAATAACTCTTGGAATAAAGCAAAAGACTCGCGCTTATATTCTTGTTTCGGATTTTTCTGTGCATAACCACGCAAATGAATACCTTTACGCAGGTGATCCATAGTGGCTAAGTGATCTTTCCATAAATTGTCTAGCACACGCAGCACAATTTGCTTTTCAAAATCACGTAAGCCTTCACTGCCTACTTGATCTTCTTTAGCTTGATATTCTGCTGCAATCGCTTGGCCAATACGTTCGATTAAGGTTTCTTCGTAAAGTGTATTGTCTTCATCTAGCCATTGTTGGATAGGCAGATCAATAGCAAAATCTGTTTTCAGTGCTTCCTCTAACCCAGGTACATTCCATTGTTCAGGTAGTGACTGCGGAGGAATATAGCCTGACACTACTCGCGCCAAGGCTTCAGCACGGAAGGCTTGAATAGTTTCACCAATATCCGCTTCTTCAAGTAAAGAGTCACGCATACGGTAAATCACTTTACGTTGTTCGTTAGCGACATCATCGTATTCAAGTAGTTGCTTACGAATATCGAAGTTACGGCCTTCTACTTTGCGCTGCGCGTTCTCAATAGCACGGCTAACCATACCATGTTCAATCGCTTCACCAGGCTTCATACCTAGCGTTTTCATAAGGTTAATCACACGCTCTGAGGCGAAGATACGCATCAGGTTATCTTCAAGAGAAAGATAAAAACGGCTTGAGCCAGGGTCACCTTGACGCCCAGCACGACCACGTAGCTGGTTGTCGATACGGCGCGATTCATGGCGTTCACAGGCAATTACATGCAAACCACCCGCATCTAAAACTTTTTGATGGCGTTCAGCCCAATCTTGTTTAATTTTGTCAATCTGCGCTTGGCTTGGCTCTTCTAGTTTGGCAATTTCTGCTTCCCAGTTACCACCTAGCAAAATATCAGTACCACGCCCTGCCATATTGGTGGCAATAGTAACAGCTCCAGCACGTCCTGCTTGAGCAATAATATCCGCTTCTGACTCATGCTGTTTAGCGTTAAGTACGTTATGCTCAATACCTGCTTTTTTCAACAAGCTCGATACATACTCTGAACTTTCTACAGAAGCTGTACCTACCAGAACAGGGCGACCTTGTTTGCGTGTTTCTTCAATGTCTTTAATGATGGCGTTGAATTTATCTTCCGTATTTAAATAAATAAGGTCATTGTAATCTTTACGTGCGATAGGACGGTGAGTTGGAATAACCAATACGTCCAAACCGTAAATTTGGCGGAACTCAAAGGCTTCAGTATCGGCAGTACCTGTCATGCCTGACAGCTTATTATAAATACGGAAGTAATTTTGGAAGGTAGTTGACGCCATAGTTTGCGTTTCAGCTTGAATCTCTACACCTTCTTTAGCTTCAATTGCTTGGTGTAAACCTTCTGACAAACGTCGTCCTGGCATAGTACGACCAGTGTGTTCATCAACTAAAATAATCTGGCCTTTTTCAACAATATATTCCACATCTTTATGGAATAGCTTATGTGCACGTAAACCTGCATACACATGCGCTAATAAGCCTAGGTTGTTAGCTGAATAAAGTGACTCACCTTCTGCCAAATAGCCTTTTTCGCTGAGTTTATCTTCTATGTATTCGTGACCAAGTTCAGTTAGCTCAGCTTGACGGTTTTTCTCGTCTAATACATAGTGGCCTTCTGTAGTCACTGTGCCATCTTCGGCCTGAATTTGACGTGTTAATGCGGGTATTAGCTCGTTAATTTGGCGATATAAGTCTGAGCTATCATCGGCCTGACCAGAGATAATAAGCGGTGTACGTGCTTCGTCAATTAAGATGGAGTCAACTTCATCGACAACTGCAAAGTTTAGCTCGCGCTGGAATTTGTCTTCCAAACTAAATGCCATATTGTCGCGCAAGTAGTCAAAGCCGAACTCGTTATTTGTGCCATAAGTAATATCGCAGCGATAAGCTGCATGCTTTTCTTCAGGCGACTGAAAAGGTACAACCACACCTACCGTCAAGCCCAAAAATTCATAAAGCGGGCGCATCCAGTTGGCGTCACGACGTGCCAAATAATCGTTAACTGTAACGACATGAACACCTTTACCACTGAGTGCATTTAAATAAACGGCTAAAGTACCTACTAAGGTTTTACCTTCACCCGTACGCATCTCGGCGATTTTGCCTTCATGCAATGCCATACCACCAATCAACTGTACGTCAAAGTGACGCATTCCCATAACGCGGCGGCTGGCCTCACGACAAACCGCAAAGGCTTCAGGTAAAATTTGTTCAAGTATTTCGCCTTTTCCTAGGCGTTCACGAAAGCTTAAAGTCTTAGCTTGCAGCTCTGTATCAGATAGAGTTTTTAGCTCATCCTCAAACGCATTCACAACCTTAACGGTTTTCAACATGCGTTTTACTTCGCGGTCGTTTTTGCTTCCAAAGATTTTTCTGAATAAAGGCGCAAACATATTAACAACATTTCCCTAGTCGGAATGAGGGTCTTACTAACCATTGATTAGCAAATGCAATGCAACATTCTACCTTGATTTTCATTTGAGAAAAGTAGCTCGCTGCCACATTGCGTTGATTATCCTCATAAATGAACACATTAATCTGTAATTTATGGCTAGTTACGTTAGCATTATCAAAGCCTGTTATTTTAAATAGGAAAGCCTATGACTAAACTCCCCCACCCCGCACAAAGTAGTGCATCTATACTAAAAAAGCACTATCTGTTAAAACCTTTAGTTAGCCAAGCCGCACGACACCATGCTCTACAAACAGCACTACAGCAACAGCTACCTGCTGCCGCTCGCGAGTTTTGTTTTTTAGCCTCTTGGCAAAACCAACATATTACCATTTTAGTAACCCAGGCTATGTGGGCTACTCGACTTCGTTTCTTGCAAACGCACTTGCTGGCTGATCTACAAAAAGTGCCCGAGTTTGCTGGAGTACTAGGTTTAAAATTTAAAATAATACCCAAGACACAAAAACATCAACCAAAAAGGCAAGCACCTACTCTATCTGAGGGCGCAGCTAAAGTAATTCAAGCAAACGCACAAATTATTCAAAATGAAGATTTACGTGCTGCATTAGAGCGCTTAGCTAGTCGCGCTCAAAAACCATAAAAAAAGCCACCCAAAGGTGGCTTAAAAAATGAGAAGAGGTTTTACAATTATACGCTGGCTGTTGCTTGCATATAAGAAATTGGTGCTGTGCCATCATCTTCAAATGTCACAACTTCCCATGCATCTGGTTCTTTAATTAAGGTACGCAATAGTTGGTTATTGAGCGCATGACCTGATTTAAAGCCGCGAAACTCGCCAATTAAGCTTTTACCTAATAAGTATAAATCACCAATTGCATCTAAGATTTTGTGTTTTACGAATTCATCTTCATAGCGCAGACCGTCTTCGTTCAACACACTTGACTCATCAACAACGATTGCGTTTTCTACGCTACCGCCCAGCGCCAAGTTCTGTGAGCGTAGAAATTCAATATCTCGCATAAAACCGAAAGTTCGAGCACGACTGACTTCCTTCACAAATGAGGTGCTGGAAAAGTCAACGCTTGCAGTTTGTGTACGTTTTTTAAAGGCAGGGTGATCAAAATCGATCTCAAACCCAACTTTAAACCCATCAAAGGGTAAAAACGTAGCACTTTTGTCACCGTCGGTTACTTTAATTTCACGCAGAATTCGAATAAAAGGCTTAGCTTTATCCTGTTCTTCGACACCTGCCGACTGAATTAAGAATACGAAAGGACCTGCACTGCCATCCATAATTGGAACTTCAGCGGCAGATAGTTCGATATAGGCATTATCAATGCCTAAGCCTGCCATGGCAGATAATAGATGTTCTACTGTGCCTACTTTTACATCGCCCTTAACCAGCGTAGTTGACATAGTAGTTTCACCCACATTTTCCGCGAGCGCAGGGATCTCAACCACAGGCGTTAAATCCATGCGGCGAAATACGATTCCGGTATCCACCGGTGCTGGTTTCAGGGTCAAATATACTTTTTTCCCAGAATGCAAACCGACACCAGTGGCACGGATAATGTTCTTCAATGTACGTTGTCTAATCATGACTTAGGCCGCTACAGTACCTTTGGGAATAGTTTCAGCAATTGGCATATCCTAGCAGATAACTGCGCTTACTGAGAACTAATCACGCATATTCCTAAAAATTAATCCGCTTGACGGCGTAAAAATGCAGGAATATCTAGGTACTCCATATCATCTTGAGGCTGTGGCTTTGCAACTGCATTGCCTGAAGAACGATAATTACGGTAAGTCGGTGGTAAGTCATAATCAATTTCAGCTTGTGCTGCAGTGGCTGCTGGTGCTGCCTCTACTTCACGTGGAGCTGGCGTATTGATGACTACAGATTCAACTGCAGGTTTCGCTTTGTGCTCACCACGTTGATCTAAACCTGTAACCACTACGGTAACATGCAGCTCATCGCGCATATCAGGATCAATCACAGTACCTACTTTTACAGTCGCCTGTTCTGATGCCAAATCTTCCACAAGGTTACCAACTTCTGAGTATTCACCTAGTGATAAATCTGGACCGGCTGTGATGCTAACTAAAATGCCGCGAGCACCTTGTAGGTTTACATCATCAAGCAATGGGTTACGAATAGCTGCTTCAGTAGCTTCACGTGCACGATTAGGGCCTGTTGCACAGCCTGTGCCCATCATTGCCATACCCATTTCGCTCATCACAGTTTTAACGTCAGCAAAGTCAACGTTAATCATACCTGGGCGTTTAATAATGTCTGAAATACCACGAACTGCGCCGGCTAGAACGTCATCTGCTTTAGCAAAAGCAGATAGTAAACTGGCATCTTTACCTAAAATGGTCAGTAGTTTTTCGTTAGGAATTGTAATTAACGAGTCTACATTTTCTGCGAGTGCGCGCACGCCTTCATCGGCAATTTGCGCACGACGCTTGCCTTCAAAGCTAAATGGACGTGTTACAACAGCAACAGTTAAGATACCCAGCTCTTTTGCAATTTTTGCAATCACTGGTGCTGCACCTGTACCTGTGCCGCCACCCATACCTGTTGTGATAAACAGCATGTCAGTACCTTGCAGTACTTCATGGATGCGTTCACGGTCTTCTTCTGCTGCATTGCGACCTACTTCTGGGTTAGTACCTGCACCCAATCCTTTAGTCACATGCGCGCCTAACTGTAGAACAGTTTTAGCAGAAATATCTTTCAGTGCTTGAGCATCTGTATTAGCACAGATGAACTCTACACCTTCAATGCCTGAGGTAGTCATGTGATTAACGGCATTACCACCACCGCCACCAACACCTATGACTTTGATGACTGCACTCGCTGGTGCTTGATCAACTAATTCAAACATACCCTTCTCCTCTTCTCTTTTATTTATGCGCCAAGCCGGCGTTTTAACTTAAAAATTTCCTTGTACCCACTGCTTAATTCTTGCTGCCAGTGAGGGCTTAACATCGTCTTCCTCGCGGAAGTTGCTAGTACCGTTATATGCAACATCTTGGTTTTGCTTACGCGATCCATGCAACAACAATCCCACTGCAGTGGAATAAACAGGGTTATCCACTAACTCTTTATGTCCAGTAATGCCTTGCGGATGACCTAAGCGGACTGGCATATGGAAGATTTCTTCAGCTAAATCCACTGCACCTTCCATTTTTGCGGTACCGCCAGTCAAGACAATGCCTGCTGGAATTAAATCTTCATAACCACTACGACGCAGCTCAGCCTGAATCAAGGTAAATAGCTCTTCGTAACGTGGCTCAATCACTTCGGCCAAGGCTTGGCGTGATAATTCACGCGGTGGACGATCGCCCACGCTTGGTACTTTAATGGTTTCATTTGCGCTAGCCAGTTTGGCTAATGCACAAGCGTAACGGGTTTTAATTTCTTCGGCGTATTGCGTTGGTGTACGCAAAGCCATAGCAATGTCATTGGTAACCTGATCGCCAGCAATAGGGATAACAGCGGTATGACGAATAGCCCCTTCAGTAAAAATAGCGATATCTGTAGTGCCGCCACCAATATCAATCAGGCAAACACCTAACTCTTTTTCGTCTTCAGTTAATACTGCATCCGCTGATGCCAGCTGCTCAAGCACCAAGCCATCGATTTCAAGGCCGCAACGGCGCACACACTTTTCAACGTTTTGCGCAGCATTCACTGCACAGGTCACAACATGCACCTTAGCTTCTAAACGCACGCCAGACATACCCAACGGCTCGCGCACACCTTCTTGATTATCAATCACATAATCTTGTGGAATTGCATGCAGTACACGCTGATCAGCTGGGATGGCTACTGCGCGGGCGGCATCTAGCACACGCTCAAGGTCTGCGTCGCTGACTTCACGATTACGAATAGCAACACTACCGTCAGAATTTAAACTGCGAATGTGATTGCCTGCTAAACCAACAAAGGCCGAATGAATACGGCACTCTGCCATTTGCTGGGCTTCATCAAGCGCACCTTGAATCGACTGCACAGTAGACTCAATATTAACGACTACGCCTTTTTTTAAACCACGCGTAGCATGCATGCCTAACCCGACAATATTAATAGCTCCTTCACGATCGAGCTCTGCCACCAAAGCCACTACCTTGGAGGTTCCAATATCAAGGCCAACAATCATTTTTGGGTTGCTTTCGCCTGCCATGTTTATCTCCAAATTACCGTATTGTGCGCGCTTGTGAGAGCAAGGCTTGCTCGTCATGCCACTGCACGGCTACTCCGTTGGAGTAGCGCAAATCAATCTGCTTAATTTTTGCAACATCTTGCTTTAGCGCCTTGTTAAACACAGTGCTAAAGCGACGCATTTTCTCTACTAAATGATCTCGACCAAGCAAAATTTTTAATTCTTGCTTAGTTGTGATAATCCAACTGCCTTGTTCGCGCATTTCTAAACTAGCAATCTCAAAACCTAAAGGCCGTAACATTTGTGACAAGCTATGGTATTGGTTCATTACTGTTTTAGTTGCGCGCAATGGCCCAAATAGCTGTGGTAAATGTTGGTAGGCTTCAATATTAGGCGCTGCAAAAGTCTGCCCGTCCGTATTGAGTAAAAATTCTTGCCCCCAACGCGCCACAGGAAGCTGTTCTTTAATCAGTATTTCAATTTTATTTGGCCATACTCTACGTACTTCTGCGTGTTCAACCCAAGGCATGTTCTTTAATTCATCATTAATGGCGACCAAATTAACTTCTAAAAATTTATCTGCTAAATATGGCTCAAGGCGTTTTTGCACCTCGCGCTGGCTAACATAATTAAGGTTACCCTTAACATCCACCTGCTCTATTGGTTGGTTAAGTACAGGTAACAAGTACTGTATTGCAAAATAGGCACTCACCACCAAAAGACTAAACAGCATCCAGCCTGCAATATTCTTTAGCACAGCCGAGCTAGGCGTAGGAATATTGCGTGTTAGTATTGGCTCACGCACTACTTTACGAGTAGCACCACGCGCACCAGTATTGCGGCGTACTGCTGACTCTTTCGTAGTGGTTTGACGTGAACCTTTATCCATTAGGCAACCTCGACCGTATCTTGCAAAATACGCAGTACCAATTGCTCAAAGCTAATACCTTCGGCTTTAGCGGCTAAAGGAACTAAGCTGTGATCAGTCATACCAGGAGCTGTATTTACTTCCAACAACCAGAACTTACCTGTTGCTGCATCTTGCATAATGTCGGCACGGGCCCAGCCTCTCACATCTAAGGCAGCACAGGCTTGTAGCGTTAACTGGCGCAATTCAGCTTCCTTTTCTGCGGTTAAACCACAAGGAACTTGGTACTGAGTGTCATTGGCAATATATTTAGCTTCATAATCATAAAAATCATGGCTAGTGCCTAATCGAATTGGCGGCAAAGTATTGCCACCTAGTACAGCTACAGTAAATTCTGGTCCGCTAATCCACTGCTCAACCAAAACATTGTCATCAAATTTTTTCGCTTCCAACCAAGCTGCTTTTAATTCAACAAGGTTATTTACCTTCGCCATACCGACACTTGAGCCTTCCAATGAAGGTTTTACCATTAATGGAAAAGCCAACTGTTTTGCTGCTGTTTCACAGTCACTCGCTGTACGCAGCACGCTATAGCGTGGTGATGGCAAACCTATGCTCGCCCAAAGCTGTTTAGTACGTAATTTATCCATCGCCAAAGCAGATGCCATTACACCACTACCTGTGTAGGGAATACCTGCCCATTCAAGTAAACCTTGAATGGTGCCATCTTCACCACCGCGGCCATGCAAAATAATAAAAGCGCGATCAATTTTCTCTTGCGCAATGCGCTGCACAATATCAGCGCCGACATCAATGCCAAAGGCATCCACACCAGCATCTAATAAGGCTTGCAATACAGCGGCACCTGATTTCAAAGAAACCGCACGCTCTGCGCTAGTGCCGCCAAACAATACGGCGACACGTCCAAATTTCTGTATATCTATATGACTCATAACTCACCCGCCTTTTGTGTAAATAACGGATGTTTAATTAAACTCGGCGCAATACCGCCAACATCCCCTGCACCTTGGCAAAGCACAATATCGCCATCTTTAAGTAAAGGCTTTAACAAAGGCGCAATATCACTACCGCGCTCGACATACAGTGGGTCAATTTTCCCGCGCTGGCGAATGCTATGGCATAGCTGTCGGCTATCAGCACCTGGTATTGGTTCTTCGCCGGCTGGGTAAACCTCAAGCAGGAGCAGCACATGTGCATCGGCTAATACTTGGACAAAATCTTCATAAAGATCACGTGTACGGCTATAGCGATGCGGCTGGAATACCATCACTAAGCGACGCTCAGGCCAGCCATCATGTACTGCTTTAATCACTGCAGCCATTTCACTTGGATGATGGCCATAGTCGTCAACCAGCATGGCGCTACCACCACCTTCTACGGGTAAGTCGCCATACACTTGGAAACGTCGACCTACACCTTGGAAATCAGATAAGCCGCGCATAATATCGGCATCACTAATTTCTTCATCACAAGCCACAGCAATAGTAGCCAGTGCATTTAATACATTATGTTTGCCAGGCATATTGAGCGTTACATCCATCGGCTCAAAGCCTGCACGGAGCACAGTAAAACTAGTACGCATGCCATTTTGCTTCACATTAATAGCGCGCACATCAGCATCTTCAGAGAAGCCATAAGTAATGACTGGGCGCTTAACGCCTTCGGCAATTTCACGTACTGATGGATCATCAATACACAACACGGCTAAACCGTAGAATGGTAAGTTGTGCAAGAAATCCATAAAGGTTTTCTTAAGTTTATTAAAATCGCCGCCATAGGTGCTCATGTGGTCAGCGTCAATATTGGTAATTACGGAAACCATTGGCTGTAAATGCAGGAAGCTGGCGTCGCTTTCATCGGCTTCGGCGATCAAGTAGCAACCACCACCTAATTGCGCATTAGCGCCTGCGGCGGTTAAACGCCCGCCAATCACAAAAGTAGGATCAAGATCAGCGGCTGCAAAAACCGAAGCTAATAAACTTGTGGTAGTTGTTTTGCCATGAGTACCTGCCACTGCAATACCATGGCGATAACGCATAAGTTCTGCGAGCATTTCGGCACGCGGCACAATAGGAATGCGGCGTTCAAAAGCACGGGCTACTTCTGGGTTTTCACGGTTAATCGCACTAGACACCACTAGTACATCAGCTAAATCGGCGTTTTCTGCTTTATGCCCAATGACAATATTAATACCTAGGCCTTTTAAACGATCCGTCACAGCACTGCTTTTTAAGTCAGAACCACTCACTTCGTAACCAAGGTTCAGCAAGACTTCTGCAATACCGCACATACCTGTGCCACCAATACCAACAAAGTGAACACGGCGAATACGACGCATGCGGCGCATTTCAGCTGAGGTTAAACGTCCTAAGTTAGGCATGAGCCACCTCCAAGCAAATATCAACTACTGCTTCAGTTGCTTTTGGCTTAGCCAACTGATGTGCTTTATCACCCATCAGTTTTAATTGTTGCTTATTCATTAAAACCTCAGTTAACTGCGCGGCGAGTTTGCCTGCGTCAGTTGTATGTTGCACCAATAGCTGGGCCGCGCCGGCATTGGTTAAAAATTCTGCATTGCGTGTTTGATGATCATCAATAGCATGTGGCAGTGGAATCAAGAAGGACGCCACACCAGCAGCCGCAATTTCACTGACTGTTAATGCACCTGATCGACAAATCACTAAATCAGCCCATTGGTAAGCTTGCGCCATATCACTAATAAACGGCACAACCTCTGCTTCAACCTGAGCTTCCTGATAGCGCTCCTGGGTTAGCTGCGCATGTTTTTTACCCGCTTGATGTTTCACCACAGGGCGAATATCTGCTGGTAATAACGCTAAGGCTTCTGGCAACAGTTTATTTAGAGGTTCTGCACCAAGGCTGCCTCCCAAGACCAGTAAATTCACTAAGCGTTCCGTTAATTCACTATCTTTTTGTAAATTAAATAATTCAGCACGCACTGGATTGCCTGTTGTATGGCATTTAGCTGTTGACGCAAAGGTATCTGGAAAGGCTTGGCAAATACGCGCAGCATAGTTTGCTAAAGCACGGTTAGCCGTACCAGCCACTGCATTTTGCTCATGAATAACTAGCGGAATACCTAATGTTTTGGCGGCTAGGCCACCTGGACCAGTCACATAACCGCCCATACCCATAACGCAAACTGGCTTTAGTCGTTTAAGTATTTTACGTGCCTGCAAAAGTGCTTTAAGTACATTAAAAGGTGCTTTCAACAAAGCTAATAGGCCTTTACCACGTACACCAGCCATATCTATGCGTTCAAGGTTAATTCCAGCATTAGGTACGAGGTCATTTTCAATACCTGTTGCTGTGCCTAACCAATGTACGGTATAACCGCGTGCCTGAAACTCTTTTGCACAAGCCAAAGCAGGAAACACATGTCCGCCTGTGCCTGCTGCCATAATCAATACATTCTTACTCATGCGCGCTCTCCTTCTAATGCCGGTGCTGGCTCAGAGTGCATACGCACTTTATTAACGCTTGTTTCGGCAATATGAGTGCGACGTTCCCACTCAATGCGTAACAACATGCCTAAACTCACGCAGCAAATAATTAAAGAGCTACCGCCATAGCTTAAAAACGGCAAAGTTAAGCCTTTGGTTGGCAATAGCCCAATATTTACGCCAATGTTAATTAAGATCTGGCCAACCCATAAAAAAGCCAAACCATAAGCAATATAGGCTGAAAAATACTGTTTTGAGCGCTCTGCCCATGAGCCAATAATAATCGCGCGGATGCTCACAAAAATCAGTAAAGCAAAGGTGACTAGAGCGCCTACCAATCCTAATTCTTCTGCCAATATAGAAAACACAAAGTCTGTATGTGCTTCGGGTAGATAAAATTGTTTTTGGATACTGTTGCCTAAACCTAAGCCAAGCCATTCACCCCGACCAAATGCAATAAGCGCTTGTGATAGCTGATAGCCAGCACCATAGGGATCAGCCCAAGGATCAATAAAGTTTTGCAAGCGTTGCACACGGTATTCTTGAGTACCTACTACAAAGGCACCTAAAGCTACTACGAAAATAATGAGCGATAACGCCCAAGCCATGCGCATGCCACCTAAAAAAATCATCACCATAACAGTGCCGCTAAGCACAACTGTGGCACCAAAATCAGGCTCACCTAATAACAATCCAGCAAACAAGGCTAAAATGAACATAGGTTTCAAGAAGCCACGGATTCGCTGTTGCACATCATTTTTGTGATGCACCAAATAGCCTGCAATAAATACAACAAGACAGATTTTGGCAATTTCTGATGGTTGAATATTAAACAGTGGGAAGGCTAGCCAGCGACGTGCACCATTCACTGACTTTCCAATAACAGGAGCAAACACCAAAGCCAGTAATACCACACCCAATACTAATAAATTCCACCGATGCTTTTCCCATACCTTCATAGGTACTAGCATTGCCCCAATGCAGGCAAGAGCGCCTAAGGTTAAGTATGCAATCTGACGCGTTAGGTAGTATGTGCTAGAGCTATTACGCACCGCCGCCACTTCTGTAGACGCTGAAGTGACCATGACTAGACCTAAACCTAATAAGGCAACACAGCCTGCCAATAGGGGAAAGTCTAAATCGGCTTGGCCATTATGGCGCAGTGGTGATGGGCGAGAGAATAAAGTGCTTAACCAGTTCATAGTGCTAAGCCCTCTACTGCCTGTACAAAAAACTCGCCCCGCTGCTCAAATCGTTTGAACATATCTAGACTAGAACAAGCCGGAGATAGTAAGACAATGTCACCCACTTGAGCTGTTTCAGCACAAGCAGTAACTGCTTGCTGCATATTTAAAGCCCAAATTTGCTCAACACTATCATCTAATACAGCTGCAATTTGCTGCGCATCACGACCTAAAAAAACCACAGCACGGCAATAGGTTTTAATGGGTTGCGCTAATTCAGTAAAGTCCGCTCCTTTACCATCACCGCCAGCAATTAATATCAATTTACCAGCACAGTCTGCACCCAGGCCTTCAATAGCCGCTAAAGCAGCGCCCACATTGGTTGCTTTACTATCATTGATATAGGTAACGCCTTGCTTTTCTGCTACCCACTGGCAACGATGATCTAAGCCTTTAAAGTCGCTCAAGGCTTGCAGCATAGGCGTCATGGGTAGCCCTGCTGCACGACCTAAAGCCAAAGCCGCTAAGGCGTTACTGTAATTGTGTAAGCCTTTAATTTTTAGCGCACTAACAGGCATAAGCAAGCGCTGACCAAAAGCAAGATGCAAGGCGCCTTGTGCATCCTTAGCCAGCCCAAAGCTGTTATCCGCAGGAGCTTGCGTACCAAAGGTTAGCAGATGTTTAATTGGCTGCGTCGGTGCATAAGCTTGCATATCATCTAAATTAACCACAGCCGTATTGGCACCTTGGAAAATGCGCTGTTTAGCTTGAATATAAAGGCTTAGTTGACCGTCATAACGATCCATATGGTCTTCGCTAATATTCAAGCAAGTCGCTACTAGGGCGTTAAGATGTGTGGTAGTTTCCAGCTGAAAACTGGATAGTTCCAATACATAAAGCGCTACGTCATCGGCTAGTAAATCTAATGCTGGTGTGCCTAGGTTACCGCCAACAGCTACCTTCTTGCCTGCGGCCGCTGCCATTTCACCGACCAAGGTTGTCACTGTGCTCTTAGCATTAGAGCCTGTGATAGCAACAATAGGTGCTTTGGCATGGCGCGCTAGTAGATCAATATCGCCTGAAATCTGTACGCCCTTTGCTGCTGCATAGGCAATAGCTGGCGTTTTAATGCACAGCCCAGGGCTGACATACAACACCTGTGCACATGCAAGCCAATCTGCATCCAGCTCTCCACAACGCACTTCAACCTGAGGGTAGTCGCGCTCAAGCGTTGCTAACTCAGGTGGATTACTGCGTGTATCAGCAACGGCAAACGCAATACCTTGGCGCGCAAGAAAGCGCACCACGGACATGCCGCTTTTGCCTAAGCCAACAACTATGTGCAGTAAACCTGATTCTTGCACGATCTCTTACCTCAGTTTCAATGTGGATAAGCCCACAAGCACTAAAATCACAGTAATGATCCAAAAACGCACGATAACCCGTGGTTCTGGCCAGCCTTTTAACTCAAAATGGTGATGGATGGGCGCCATACGAAACACACGCTTGCCTCTTAACTTAAAGGAAGCTACCTGAATCATTACCGATAGGGTTTCCATCACGAAAACACCCCCCATAATGAACAGCACTATTTCTTGGCGCACAATAACCGCTATAGTTCCCAGCGCAGCACCTAAAGCAAGAGAGCCCACATCCCCCATAAACACTTGCGCTGGATAGGTGTTAAACCAAAGAAAACCTAACCCAGCACCAACCATTGCCGCGCAAAACACCACTAGCTCGCCTGAGCCTGGGATATAAGGCATAAACAAATACTGAGCAAAACTAATATGCCCTGACACATAGGCAAAAATACCTAAAGCACCTGCTACTAATACGGTTGGTAAAATCGCCAAGCCATCTAAGCCATCCGTTAAGTTAACTGCGTTACTAGTACCTACAATCACAAGGTAGGTCAGCACAATAAAGCCGATACCTAGTGGCAAACTGAAATCCTTTAAAAATGGCAAGATTAAAGAGGTTTCTGCTGCATTATTTGAGGTATAGAACAGTACAAAGGCAGCGGCTAAACCAAATACAGACTGCCAAAAATATTTCCAACGGCTTGGTAAACCTCGTGAGCTTTTTTCAATGACTTTGCGATAGTCATCCACCCAGCCAATAGCACCAAATAATAGAGTGACAGCTAGTGTTATTAGCACATAGCGATTGGTTAAATCTGCCCACAATAAAGTACTAATGGTAATCGCTGATAAAATCAGCGCACCGCCCATAGTTGGTGTGCCTGATTTTGATAAATGACTTTGCGGGCCATCTGTACGTACGGACTGACCAATTTGCAATTCACGCAGTTTGTTAATCATCCAAGGGCCTAGCCATAACGACAGCACTAAAGCCGTTAGCACAGCCAAAATCGCGCGCAGGGTAATATATTGAAAAACAGCGAAGCCTTTATAAAAGTCTTGTAGGTACTCCGCGAGCAATAACAACATTAGTGGATCTCCTCATTGGCGGCACAAAGCGCATGGACTACATGTTCCATCGCTGCACTGCGCGACCCTTTTACTAAAACGGTAGTATTGTCAGTAAATTCTTCTGACAAGGCGGCTATCAGACCTTTTTGATCGCAAAAGTGCTGCGCCGACCCAGAAAAAGCTGCCACTGCATGCGCCATCAAAGGCCCAACTGCTAGCAACCTATCCACTTTGTTATTGGCGTATTCGCCGACATCGCTATGACTTTGCTCAGCCCACTGCCCAAGCTCACCGATATCACCTAAAACTAAAAGTTTGCGGCCTGCAAAACCAGTTAAGGTATCAATAGCAGCGCAGACTGAGGTTGGGTTGGCGTTGTAGGTGTCATCAATGACACAGCGATTCTGTGTAAAACGATGTATTAAGGTACGTCCCTTAACCGCTTGCATGCTCTGCAAACCTTGAATAACCGCGGCCGCATCAAAACCCAAAGCATAAGCACAAGCCGCAGCTGCCAGTGCATTACTGACATTATGCTCACCAAGTAGATTTATGCTAACCGTATGCTCACCCAGAAGTCCGCATAAGGTAAATTGACTGCCTTGGTTAGTACTGTGAATATTTTTTGCGTAAAAATCTGCGCTGTTTTGTTCTTTAGCAAAACTAATGAGTTGTTTCTGCCCATGCATGGCTTGCCAGGTAGAAAACGCTGCATCATCTCGATTAAGCACGGCAATACCTTGCTCATCTAAGCCCTGCAAAATTTCACCTTTGGCTTTAACAATGTTTTCAAGGCCACCAAACTCACCAAGATGCGCTGTGCCTGCATTGTTAATTAAGACAACATGTGGCTTCACTAAACCAACTGTGTAAGCAATCTCGCCTTTGTGATTAGCACCTAACTCAAGAACTGCCGCTTGATGTGATTCTGCCAACTCAAGCAAAGTTAAAGGCACACCTAGATCATTATTGAGGTTGCCACGTGTTGCTAACACCTGCTCACGACCTACAGCCGCTGCCATAATGCTGGCGAGCATCTCTTTTACTGTAGTTTTGCCGCTAGAGCCGGTTATTGCCGCCAGCTTGCCTGTAAATTGCTGGCGATTTAGCGCGCCTATTTGTCCTAGCGCTAAACGGGTATCCGTCACTTTAATTTGAGTTAAAGGGCAGTTTTCCTGCACATTATCTACTAGTGCTACCAGCACACCTTTCGCAGCCACCTGAGCTAAATAAGCATGCCCATCAAAGCGTTCGCCTTTTAAAGCAATAAACATTTGCCCCTGACTAACCGCACGGCTATCTGTGCTTACGCCGGCAAAGTCAACAGCGGCACCTACATGCTGAGCATTTAATAAAGTCGCTAGTGTTTGGCTATTAGTTAATGATTTAAACATGCGCCACCTCCCATTGAGCAAGGGCTGACTGCGCCTGTTCTAAATCGGAGAAGTGATGCTTAACGCCTTGAATATCTTGGTAATCCTCATGTCCCTTGCCGGCTAACACAATAACATCTTGCGCCTTTGCACTGGCGATAGCAGTAGCAATAGCTTGAGCACGGCCATCTACAACCTGATACTGAGTGCCCTCGAAACCTTGAATCACTTGCTGACGAATAGCCTCCGGATTCTCAGTGCGTGGATTATCATCAGTGACAATGGCAAAATCCGCATAACGCTCAACGGCTTGTGCCATCAATGGGCGCTTACCTGGGTCGCGATCACCACCACAGCCAAAAACTGCCACCAAACGCCCTTGTGCTGTGACATGTGCACGCAAAGCTTTTAATACTTGTTCCAAGGCATCTGGAGTGTGCGCGTAATCGACCACCACTAATGGTTTTTCCTGCCCACCCAAACACTGCATACGCCCTGCAGGCGCTTGTAACTTAGGCATTACAGATAAGGCTTGAGATAAACTAAAACCCAAGGCGAGTAACCCACCAACAACAGCCAATAGATTACTCAAGTTAAAACGACCTAGTAATGGACTATCTAGCTGCCCTTGCTCACCGGTCTGAGTAACCACCTGAGCACTAATACCTTGATCAGCAAAGTGAACAGAGGTGCAATAAATACTGGCTTGAGGATTTTTTTCGCTATAGCTAATTAGCTGCCCAGCACCTTCTAGTTGGGCCAACTGAGCGCCAAAAGTATCATCCAGATTAATCACGCGTGCGCCTAGATGTTGCCATGCAAAAAGCTTGGCTTTGGCTGCACCATAGGCCTGCATTGTGTGGTGATAATCTAAATGATCACGCGACAAATTAGTAAACAAGGCCACATCAAACTGCACGCCTGCCACTCGCCCTTGGTCGAGTGCATGTGACGAAACCTCCATGGCAACGGCTTTAGCACCTTGTTCCTGCATCAGCGCAAGATCTGCTTGCAAACTTACAGGATCAGGCGTGGTATGCCCTGTTTCAACTAATTTGCCATAAAAACCATTACCTAAAGTACCCACAATAGCGCAAGGCATTGCCAGCAAATCAAGCGCCTGAGCTAACAGCTGGCTAACACTGCTTTTTCCATTTGTTCCTGTAACCCCCAACACTTGCAAGTTGGCACTTGGCTGGCCAAAAAACTTAGCCGCAAGACCCGATACTTGCTGCTGTAAGTTTTCAATCGCCATTAAAGGCACGCTAGTGGACAACTCAACCTGAGCGCCCAGCGCTTCATAAGCTACAGCGACAGCACCGTTTTCGATAGCCGACGCAATATGCTTGCGCCCATCGTTTTGAGTACCTGCAACAGCTAAGAACAAGTCACCAGCTTTTACTTGACGGCTATCCAGCGCCAAGCCTGTAACTTGGATATCTGCTGGGGCTTTAGCGAATAATTCAGATAAATACATATTCATTTCTAGCGTCCTCCCTTAACGGTATTAACACCAGCGGTCTGTAGCATTTCCGCTGGAATGTTATCGGGAGTAATATTCAATAAACGCAACGCCCCACTCATCACACCACTATAAACTGGAGCAGCTACTAAGCCACCGTAATAACCACCTTCAGTTGGCTCGTCAATGACAATGGCAGTTGCAATTCGTGGGTTACTCAAAGGCGCAACCCCTACAAACAATGAACGATAAGAAGCTTGGGTATAGCCACCACTGCTGGATGTTTTTTTCGCAGTACCACTTTTACCGCCCACAAAATAACCTTGCACTTTAGCGCGCGCACCGCCTGCACCGGGTGTTTCTACAACAGATTGCAGCATGCTTAGCACCTGCTCAGCCACCTCTGGCTTCATCACCTGCACTTCATTCACTGAGCGATCTAGACGCAATAAGGATAAAGGGACAGCCTTACCTTGATTGCCGATGGCAGCATAGGCATGGGCTAGCTGCACAGCAGTTACTGAGAAACCATAACCGTAAGATAACGTGGCTGTTTCCGCTTGTGGCCACGTTCGACGTGCCGGCAAATAGCCCGTTTGCTCACCAGGAAAACCTAGCCCTGTATCCTGCCCAATACCAACCTGCTGTAACATGTTGTAAATTGGCTCAGCGCCAATATCGAAGGCAATTTTACTCATACCAACGTTACTGGATTTTTGGAGCACTTGCGCCAAAGTAAACACACCAGGGCGCGATACATCTTTAATTGTAAAACGTCCCACTTTCATCTGACCTGGACGCGCATCCACTGTTGAGTTTAGATTCCAACGTCCTGTGTTTAAGGCCGCTGCCATACTAATAGGCTTGATGGTCGAACCCGGCTCAAACACATCAACCATGGCGCGATTACGCATAAATTCTGGATGCATTGTTTGGCGATTATTAGGGTTGTAGGTGGGATAATTGACCATGGCTAAAATTTCGCCCGTCTGCACATCCACCATCACCAAAGTGCCGGCCTTGGCTTTGAAGTTATCAATACCTTTACGCAGCTCACGATACGCCAAATACTGCAAACGCAAGTCAATGGATAGAGCCAAGGACTTGCCTTCACGTGCGTTACGCACGACACCGCCTTCACGAATAATATGTCCGCGGCGGTCTTTAATCACTTGCCGCCGACCTTCCTCGCCAGTTAGCCATTGATCATAAGCCAGCTCAATACCTTCCTGACCTTTATCATTTGTATCCGTAAAACCTATTAAGTGAGCTGCAACATCACCTGCTGGATAGAAGCGCTTGTATTCATCTTTATGATAAACACCCGCAATGCCTAACGCCGCTACTTGCATGCCTACTTCTGGCGGCAAACCTTTTTTTAGCTCGTAATATAAGCGCGAGGCGCGATCATCGATGGTTTTACTTAGACTGTCTAATGGCATGCCCAAAGCGCTAGCCAGTTCAGGCCAACGCGCGCGGTCTTGCACTAACTCTTGCGGATTAACCCAGATAGTACTCATAGGTGTGCTTACAGCTAGAGGCTCGCCATTGCGATCGGTAATCAGCCCCCGATGCGCAGGAATAACGCTATAACGCAAGCTACGCGCATCACCTTCGGCGGCTAAAAATGATTGTTTAGCTGTAAACAAATAGATAAGCCATGCGGCAATAACTGCCGACAAGACAAAAACGCCTAAAAGGACGACCTTTAGGCGTCCTTCATTAGCCAAACCAGAAAACAACTTCATGGCTTAACCATCCTAACTTCTTTGGCCTCAGGCATATGCATACCCAAGTGCTGCACAGCAAGTTTTTCAATACGGTTATGCGCTGTCCAAGTGCTTTGTTCGAGCATTAAACGCCCCCATTCAGCCTGAGCGTTATCACGTACTTTATACTCGCCATACAATTCATTCAGCAGTAAGCGCGTATGATAGGCATTTTGTGAAACCCAAATCGCCGAAGCCAAAATAGCAATCCATAATAGCCACAGCAGCCATGATCCTTTTGGCATAGGTTTAGCGTACAGGCGGCTCATTTTAGTTTCTCCGCTATACGCATTACAGCACTACGTGAACGTGGATTTTCTTTCACTTCCTGTTCACTGGCATACACAGGTTTGCCTATAAGCTTAATTTCTGGCTCAAATTTCGCTGGAATGATAGGCAAGTTGCGTGGCAAATTATCAGCCTCGCCTTTAGCTTTACGGCGCATAAACTGCTTAACAATACGATCTTCCAACGAATGGAAGCTAATGACGGCTAAACGTCCACCCACGCTTAAACAGGCTAAAGCCGCTTCTAAGCCAGCTTCAAGATCACCTAGCTCATTGTTGACATGAATACGTAAACCTTGAAAGGCTCGCGTTGCTGGATGACGGCCTTTTTCCCATGCAGGGTTAGCCTCTGTAATCACCTGAGCTAAATCAGCTGTACGTGTAAAGGCTTGCTCTTGACGGCGCACAACAATGGCACGCGCCATACGCTTGGCAAAACGTTCTTCACCGTAATCTTTAAAGACACGAGCAATATCTTCTTCTGTTGCGGTATTAATCCAATCCGCAGCACTCACCCCTTCATTAGGATTCATACGCATATCTAGCGGGCCATCATGCATAAAGCTAAAGCCACGCTCGGCGTCATCTAACTGTGGCGAGGACACACCCAAATCCAGCAATATGCCATTTATCTGACCAAGCTTATTGCGCACTGCCATTGCCTGCGCCATTTGAGCAAAACTTGATTGAATAATTTGAAAATTAGCCTGCTCATCTGCAAGCGCCAATCCAGTTTGGATGGCTTGAGGATCTTTATCAAAACCAAAGAGCTGACCTGTGCCTGCTAATTGTTCAAGCACTAAGCGGCTGTGACCGCCTCGACCAAAGGTGCCATCGATATAACATCCGTTGTGTTGTACTGAAAGCGCCGACACGGCTTCATTCAGCAACACTGTGATATGTTTAAATGGCTCGCTCATATTATAAAACCAATGTTTTCCGAAGTTCGTCAGACAAACCGCCTAACAGTTGCACACTATTAAAATCATCTGCACGTCGTTTCTCCCACTCAGCCTCATCCCATAACTGGAATTTTTCAAGCTGCCCCATGAGCACAACGGATTTATCTAAACCTACCCACTCACGTAAGCGTGGTGGAATTAACAGACGTGAACTGGCATCTAGACTGACATCTACGGCATTACCAATAAGCAAACGAAATAAACGACGATTTTGCTCATCTAGGCTGGGCAAAGTACGCAATTTAGCTTCTAACTGCTCCCAGTCAGCCAGCGGATAAATAGATAAACAAGGATCAACGAGGTCAATAGTAATCACCATTTCACCATTACAACGGTCAATAAGCTCCTCACGATACCGACTTGGCATCGCTAAGCGCCCTTTCGCGTCTAGGTTGATATTGGTGGAGCCTCTGAACACTTTTTAATCCTTTCTTGGCTTTTCTATCTAAAAATTCCCACTTTCTTCCACTTTCTCCCACTTATGCACACTATAGAAATCAGCCTGCTCAGCGTCAAGTGAAAAACACAGAAAAAGCCTTATAAGATGCGGACTTAGCGCAATATTTAGAGAAAAAGTAGAGAATAGGAATTTTATAACGATAAAAACTTTCAGAGGATTAAACAGATATGCACACAACTTAAAGTAACTTCTTAAGATAGGAGAAATTTTACATTTTGTGAGAATATTCACAGGAGATAAAAAGTAAGAGTTGGTCTAT
The DNA here is from genome assembly GCF_047470865.1 of Pseudomonas sp. F1_0610. NCBI lineage: Bacteria > Pseudomonadati > Pseudomonadota > Gammaproteobacteria > Pseudomonadales > Pseudomonadaceae > Pseudomonas > Pseudomonas sp. F1_0610. Next base: position 16,051 of record NZ_JAZDRH010000020.1, on the reverse strand, counting down.
AAGCCGGGTTCTGTCGAGGACAGCCATTCCTCTAGGCTAATCGTCACCAATTAGCTCAAGCAACCTACCCGAATCCAGTGCGGGCCGCACCAATGGATTCCTATTTGGTCTTGCTCCCAGTGGGGTTTGCCTAGCCATGAACTGTTACCAGTCATGCGGTGCGCTCTTACCGCACCTTTTCACCCTTACCGACGCTATGCGTTTAGGCGGTTATTTTCTGTGGCACTTTCCGTAAGCTTGCGCCTCCCAGGCGTTACCTGGCACTTTGCCCTGTGGAGCCCGGACTTTCCTCCCCTTTGCAGATGCAAAGCAGCGACTGTCCAACCAACTCTCGGCGCACAGAGTAAGGCTGAATTATTCACCACGCAACCTTTATTTATGCTTATCTTTAAGTATTGCAAGCAAAGCAGCACAGTCGGATAAATACAAATCCGTTATTTCTGGCCATTGATTAGTGGAGTTATTAACTTGTATCGCTATAGCGCCAGCTGCTTTTGCGCAATTTAAATCAAAGTGAAAGTCGCCCACCATAGCCATCTGCTGCGGTGTAACACACCATTGCCGCGCAAGTGCGAGCAACCCCGCCGGATTAGGCTTAGCCGGCCCCTGCTCACGCCCAAGAATATTGGATGGCGAAAAATACGCCAGCAAACCAAGGCTAGTTAAGGTGTCTATGGCAAGCTCACGGGTATTTCGCGTCAAAATAGCCAGTTTGTAACCTCGTTGAGCCAACCATTGCACCAGCTCAACGGCCCCTATAGCAGGTTGCGTAAGCGCTGCTTGGGCACGCTCATAGGCCAGCAACCAAGCCTGTTTGGCTTGAGCCTCTGCGGCTGGTAAGCTGGCTAAATAATGAATAATATCAGCTGTAGCTGGAATATTTAATTCTTGGCGAACATAAGCAAAATCATGGACGTCACAGGTTAAAGTGCCATCCAAATCAAATACCCAATGCTTTACCGCGCATAATGGTTTGAGCATAGATCAACCCATACTCGGGCGATCTTTCCAGTCTTCACGCACGCGCGTTAATCCTTCTTGCGCTACAGAAGCGACTAAACGCCCATCACGGGTGAAGATATGCCCACGTGAAAATCCACGCGCATTGCCACTCCAAGGACTGTCCATTGAGTAAAGCAACCAATCATCAAGGCGCACATCCTGATGGAACCAGATTGCATGATCAATACTAGCCACTTGCATAAATGGCTGCCAAATAGAAACACCATGGGGAATTAAAGAGGTTGTCAACAAGCCAAAATCTGAAGAATAGGCTAGCAAGTACTTATGCAGAGCAGGATCATCAGGTAGCTTGCCATCGGCTTTAAACCAAACCTGCTTAATGGGTTCAGCTTTCTCAGGGTTTAGTGGATCTAAAACATGCACGGCGCGTGTTTCAATTGGCTTGCTACGCAGCATTTTTTCCCGTTTATCTTGCGGTAAACGATCAGCCAATAGCTCTGCTACTTTAACTTCAGGCTCTAAGTCCTCAGGCATAGGCACGTCAGGCATTTGTGGCTGATGCGTAAAGCCTTCTTCTGGCACATGAAAGGACGCACTACAGGTAAAAATCGGCTGTCCGTATTGAATAGCCGTCACCCTGCGTGTGCTGAATGAGCCGCCATCGCGAACTCGCTCGACGCTATAAACAACAGGCTTTGTTGCATCACCACGGCGCAAAAAGTAACCATGTAATGAATGCGCTTGGCGCGATTTATCCACTGTCTGGCTTGCCGCCGATAACGCCTGTCCTAATACCTGTCCACCAAATAACTGCCTAAAACCTAAATCTTGGCTTGCACCACGAAACAGATTTTCTTCTATGGTTTCCATTTGCAGTAAGGATACTAGGCTTTCTAACACAGCGCTCATGGGCACTCCTCAGTTCTTTTCTTAGTGTTTGCACGGCAATATTTTACACAGCACCCTATAGTAAAGTTTTTCTCAGCATTTGTCGGCAGCCTGTTAAAATATTGATTTATCCTGAGAGTATCAGCATGTCTGCACCCAACATCTTATCTACCCCAGCCTGCATTATTGGTGGCGGACCTGCAGGTTTGCTGGCAGCTGAACTACTTTCTAAGCAAGGCATTAAGGTGCATCTGTTTGATGCTATGCCATCAGTGGGGCGCAAGTTTCTACTCGCTGGCATAGGTGGCATGAACATCACCCACAGTGAGGAAATGCCCGTTTTTGCGCAACGCTACCAACCAGCCGGTGTACTGGATGCTTTCTTACCCTTGTTTGATAACCAAAAAATTCAAAGTTGGGTACGTAGTTTAGGCTTAGAAACCTTTACTGGCAGCTCAGGACGTATTTTTCCTACAGACATGAAAGCAGCGCCTTTACTTCGCGCTTGGCTGCGTCGTTTACGTGAGCAAGGCGTTGAAATACATACTCGTAGCCGCTTTCAAGGTTGGAATGAACAAGGGCAACTACTGATTGAAAAAAATGCACAGCCTATACTAGTTAACGCCAAAACCACTTTGCTTGCTCTTGGCGGTGCTAGCTGGCCACGTTTAGGCTCAGATGGCGGCTGGGTAAAGTTATTAAGCCAACATAATATTCACATTGCCCCCCTTCAACCGAGTAACTGTGGTTTTTTGGTTGAACAGTGGAGCCCTCACTTTATAAGTAAATATGCTGGTGCCCCCGTTAAATCATGCGCAATTAGCCTAACTAACCAAACGTTTCGCAAAGGTGAATTTGTTGTGACCAAGGATGGTGTTGAAGGCAGCCTAGTTTATGCCCTGTCTTATTCGATTCGCCAGCAACTGAATAGCACAGGCAAAGCTACAATCTATATAGATTTGCAACCTCAACGCACCTTGGAGCAGGTTATTCAAAAGCTGCAGCGACCACGCGCCAGCCAGTCTTTTAGCAAATTTATCCACAATCAATTGAAATTAGACGGCGTACGTGCAGGCTTGCTTCGGGAGCTTGTACCGAACTGCCAGTCTTTAACTCCCATTGAGCTAGCTAAAGCAATCAAGTCTACGCCTTTAGCGCTTATCGCCACACGTCCAATTGACGAAGCTATCAGTACAGATGGCGGCATTTGCTTTAGTGAGCTAACTGAACAGCTGATGCTAAAAAAAATACCTAGCGTTTTTTGCGCCGGTGAAATGCTCAACTGGGATGCACCTACAGGCGGTTATTTACTCACAGGCTGCTTTGCCACCGCCGCAGCCTGCGCCCAAGGTATGCTGAACTACTTAGCAAAGGCTTGATAATCAGCCAGCAATGTTAGATGTGCCTCAGCTAACAGCACATTGGCCCGTTTGCTTTTTAATTGCTGAATCAGCGCATCCATGCTTTGCGTTTTATCTTGTTGCCATAAATAGGCAGCCACCACCACAGCGCTACGTGACAGACCCAAAGCACAATGCACTAAGGTGTCACCCTGATGATGCAACTCAGCCAAGGCATTCACCGCCTGATCAAGTTGCTCTACACTAGGCGCCAGCAGATCTAACATAGGCACGGTTCGATAGTATGTTGTCGTGACTTTATCGCTTGCTGCATACTCAGCACATAAATCAAGCACCCCAACAAACTGCCCTTGCTGTGGATAACTACCCAAATATAATCCACTGCTTACCTTATTAATGGCGTCTTGTTTTTGGCTGTAATAACTGCGAGTTAAACGTGCCACTATATGGTATGGCAGTAAAAGAATTTGTGCCGACAAACTCTGTTGCCCATTGTGTGTTTTTTGAAAAACACTAGCGCCTGCACCAAAATATCCAAAAGCAATAATGATGCAAGAAGTAGCCGGCCAAATAAGCCATTTAGCATAGGGTAGCCAGATCAAAAACAGCAACAACAGCCCAAGAGTCAGGTAGCTTAAACCAATCAAAACTGATGTTTTACTAGCTTTTTGCCAACACCAACGCCCTTGCATTGGAACCAAATAAGTGACCAACAAACCAACAAATAAGCCTGTTGGTATATCAATAAAATGATGTTGCCAAGTTGTTAAAACAGAAAGACCTATTAGGGCAAACCATGCACCCCATAAAACTCGTCCTAAACATCCCACATGTGCTGCATAGCGAACAAAGAGTACCCACGCCAAAATAATGTGCAACGAAGGGGCCTGATTGAATGGCATATCAAACAACTCTAGTTGAGTAAACCACCAACCAAAGAAGCCTTCCGTTTCAGGGCGAGGAAAACTAAATTTTAATGGAAATAGAAAAAAACCAACGCAGGCTAAAGCGGATGAAAGCAATAAGCGCAGACCATGTCGCCATTGCTCTTGGCTTGTTGTACAAATAAACAACGAAATTCCATAGAGAAAATTAATGCTCCAATAGGGAATAATACTCCAAGCCAGAAAGGGGATCTGAGACTCCCAAGCATAAGCAAAACTAGGCACATCAGTTAAGCTCGCAGTATAGCGATTCAAAACCCCGTAGGTGAAATAAAAATAAGGCGCTAGCACCGCAAGCCATGCGATGCCACGCCAAAATACAGCACCTCTCCAATGAAACTTCAGCATACTTTAGTTTTTAACAGCCATGCTAACGGTGAAAATCCCCCACTCATCAACCAGCTCTTGCACTTTAGTAAAACCTGCTTGCTCTACCAGCCAATCCATTTCACCTTGTGTACGAATACGCATCACCCAAGGTTCACCACCTCGATGGCTGTTCAAAACACGCGCGATCAGTTCTTGCTGAGGGTGCCAAGGCTGTCCCGTGTAAATCAAAATACCGCCTTTAGGAACAGCTTGTGCAATACCTGATAATGAACGCTGCAATAAATGATTTTCAGGAAATAACTCATATAAGCCTGAAACAATAGCCACTGAAGGCTTAACAGCTACCTCAGCTAGGCTTTGCTCATCAAAGGCATCACCTTGCACAAAACGAGCAACTGCTTGCAAATTGCGCTGTTCAATATAGTTCTGCCCTGCTGTTGCATTATCTTGGCTAAAATCACGTAATAAGACGTTTTCAATACCTGGCTCTTGAGAAATAACGTCCAATACATAACGTCCATGTCCTGCGGCCACATCCATCAAGGTGACAGGTAGCTGTTTTTCACGAATAGTTGCCAGTGCTTGCTTAATACTGTGCTCTAAATGCACTTTGCGCTGACGAATACCACGCCAACCAATAGCATTAAGGTAGTTTTTATCCACCAAACGCCCTAAAGCATTACTTCCTGTTGGCTTATTGCGATAGACATAATCAAGAGATTCGCCAGAATCAAAACCTACCTTTTGCCCTAATTTCAAACCCTCTGAAATATGCCCAAATCGTGCCAGCATCCAGCTTTGCAACGAGAAAAATAGTTTTTTAGGACAGAAAGTTGGTAATTTAGCTTGCAGCCAACGGTATTGATCTGCTGTTTTACTCCACACATCTTCATATTGATAATCATGTTGATAACGTGGCGCAGCGTAGAGTTTCCCAATAAAACAACGCATTTTTTCCAACGCAATATGACGATCAATTTCACCTAGTGTGTCATGAAAAAAACCATCTAATACATGCTGCTCTTTAATAGGGCAGTTAATGCCTTCGTAAAATACTTTCTGCGGTTTGCGCGCTACCACATAATCATTGCCCGAAATAAGCAATTGAGTTGGAATAGTAATCGCGTGCGCATCGGCCACTACCCGCTCGGATGTGCTGTATAAATCCAACAGAATATTAGAGGAAATCTGCCGACTAACTAGAGGATCATTGTCATAGCTGCGTGCACGTTCATAGTCATGGGTGAGATGCTTACCTTTCACATAAGACTGAACAAAAAACGGCCCCTTGAGCTTTTGCCATAAAGCCAAACCCGAACGCGCAAAAGGTGCATAAAGCTTCACTTTAAAAGCCGGTGATGCCAAAATCATGCCACGAATTTTTGGCGCATAATCATGCGCCCATGTTGCGACCAATACAGCGCCAACGCTTTGCGCAATAACCACAATATCACTAACCTCAACGCCAGCATCTTGGGCAACATGCTTAATAAACTCATCCACATCTAAAACTGAACGAGCTAAGCTAGGGCTATAACCCCGCTCGCCAGATGTATTACCATGCCCTCGTGCATCCCACGCATAAAAGCGCACCTGAGCTAACTCAAGTTCATCAACAATATGCTGCATGCGAGCAGAATGCTCATGCCCACGGTGAAACAAAACAATAACCTGTTTTTGTTCCGCTTTTTCTTGTGCCTCCCAACAACGATAAAAAATTTCCTGCTGATCACTTGTTGTAAAACGCTGTTCAATTGCTTGGCGGTGGCTCATTGTGTTCACTCCCTGTTACATAACGAGATTTCATACACTGAAAACGATCCTGTAGCTGTGTAATAAAAACCTCTTTATTGTCATTAAAAAAGCAAGGACGCCCAACATAAACATGAATAAAAAACGGGACTAATAGATGCTGCCCCTTACCCATTGCGCGCCCTAAACCATGTAAATAAATCGGGATCACGGGTACTTCTGGAAACTCTTTAGCTAAATGCCAAAGCCCTGATTTAAAACGTGATAGCTTGTCCGGCTCGCCACGCGAACCTTCTGGAAACAGAATAATAATCTTGTTATCTTGCAGAGCATCAATGCAGCCCTGTAGTGGGTTACCTTGCCCTTCTTGACGGCGATTTACAGGAATAATGCCAATTACACGATCTGAGAACCAAGCCATCCATTTATTGCGGTGGAAATAATCCACAGCAGCCGCTGGCAAGGTTTGCAACATGGTCCGAAATGGTAACAGGGTTAAAAGTGTTAAGGTGTCTAAATGACTATTATGGTTGGCAATAATAATAGCGGGGCCTTTGATTGGCAGCCGCTCCTTGTGGCGCAAAGTGATGCCTAACCAAATAAAGATAACGGGATAAACAAGTAACACCATAAATGCCGCACGTAAAAAGCGATTCATAGTATTAATAGAAAAAGTATTTTGATAAATGAAAAAACAGGGGCGCGGTATAAATCAGAGAATCTAAACGATCTAAAATACCGCCGTGTCCTGCCAGTAACTTACCTGCGTCCTTAACACCTAAATCACGCTTAACAGCTGACATCACCACATCACCACAAAAACCTGCTACGCCAATAAAAAGTCCTGCGATAAAGGCTTGCCACCAATTCATTAAAGTAAACCAAGGTCCTAAAAGACTAGCTATGACAGCCGTCGTTAGCATGCCGCCTAAAAAACCTTCGACCGTTTTATTCGGGCTTACCTTAGGTACAATTTTATGTTTACCAAAGGATTTACCCCATAAATACTGTGCAACGTCATTAAGCTCAGTGAGTATTACAAGATAAATAACTAATAACGCACCTTGATATTTGAGCGAGGTACCAACTGAGGCATCTTGCAATAACATCGGATTAGGAATCTGGCTGAAATTAATAATTAAACTACTAGGCGCTGCTACTGTTTCTGGCAATAACATCAAAGCAACAACATGGCTAATGGCAAATACGGTTGTCATTAGCCCCCACTGAGTACTAGCAGCAGCATGTAAAAAACCTTGCGTATTACCTGAAATCACCATACGCATCGGAATAAACAAGAAGGCATACACTGGAATAAAGATGATATATAGATTGTACCAATCAATTCCAATCAAATAATAGTTTATAGGAATAGTGACATACAGCCACATCAAGGCTTTAGCGTCAGATACACGTGTTGATATCAGCGTTAAAAACTCTTTTAACGCCAGGAAACTAACAAAGGCGAATATGGTAAGCCTAAGCCAATCAGGACTTAACATGGCAACCACAAAAACAGTGATAATTAACCACCAACTTTTAATACGACTTACCAGCTCAGACCAGTCTTTTTTAGGCTTTGTCACTTTTAATGCAATAATCACTAAACTGGCAAAAACCAATACACCGTAGATGGATGCCAGGCTTAAATAGACAAGGTTAGCCATTATTTAACCTCGCTAACTAATGCGGCGCGACAACGATTAATGCATGTCCAAATCAGTAACAAGGCTAAAACCATCATCACATGACTTCCCCAGACAGACCATTCAGGAAAGATAGCTAAAACCAAAGCCCCAGCTCCAAAGACAAAAGCTCTATCACTTTTACCCATAGGCCCCGCATAGCTACGCTGCCCAATTAACACCTGAGTCAGTACACCGCAAAATTCGCTTAAGACCGCAAGAAACACCACACTAACGGTTAGCCATGGCATAGGCAAAAATAATGCAAAAGGAAGATAGAGCGCTGCGTCTGAAACCACATCGCCCACCTCATTAAGTATCGCACCTAGCTGAGATTGCTGATTACATTCACGCGCTAACATGCCATCAATCGCATTCAGCGCCATGCGTAAGAAGAGAAAAAAAGGAAGTAGCAATAGCCAAAGAACATGGCTAGCGAAACTTAATGCAATGCCTAACGCAACAGATAACAGCATGGCCAATAGGGTTACTTGATTAGCAGTAACACCTTTAGCATTTAGCCTTAACATGAGTGGGCGTAGCAGGTTTTGAAAAGCGGGCTTTAATCCATACAGTGTCATTACTCACTCCAATGAGCCGTTTAGCACACCAAACAATAACGGTTAAGACAGCACACAAATCCACTAAGTTTCAAATTAAATGCTTTTCACAGAAAATCCTATACCCAATACAGATCCAGGTTATTTTTTCTTATTTGAACCTGACAAAAAACTGGGCTTGCTACGCACGTTTTTCACTTTGGGCGTTTGGTTAAAAGCATCGCCTAAGTGAATACGTGAATGCGGATCATCAATAGCCGTTTTAACTTTAGGCTTTTTCGGTTTTTTCTTTACACCTAAACGCAAATCAGTTGCCGGTACTCGATGCTCTGCAATAAAACCAGGCTCCTCTAAGCGATTAAAGTTTCTACCTTGTAATTGCTCAATGGCCAGCAATAACTCAACCTCATCGGCACTAACTAAAGAAACAGCCAAACCTGTTTCCCCAGCTCGTCCAGTACGCCCAATACGGTGCACATAGTCTTGGGCTACTACAGGCAAATCCATATTCACCACCACTGGCATTTGTGCAATATCCAAGCCGCGTGCTGCTACATCTGTGGCAACCAAGTAATGCACACGGCCTTGTTTAAAACTGTCTAACGCCTTAAGTCGAGCTGCTTGTGGTTTATCACCATGAATACTATCTACCGCCAAGCCTTTTTCACGTAATAACCCTGTTATTTTTTCAGCCGACTTTTTAGTTTTTACAAAAATCATAGCCTGCTGCCAAGCATGCTGTTCTAACAGATAAAAAAACAAATCAACTTTGTGTTTTTTATCTGTTGTATAAATTTTTTGGGTAACCGTATTTACTGCCTGATTTATCGGATTAACTGCTACTTTTAATGGATTTTGTAGCAGCACCTTAACCAGCTCAGCCACCCTGTCACTGAGCGTTGCAGAAAATAATAACGTCTGTTTTTTTCGAGGAAAAACACGCAGTAATTGATTGATTTCTTGAGCAAATCCTAAATCCAGCATGCGATCGGCTTCGTCAAAAACCAAGTGATTTAAAGCATAAAAGTTAACTGCATTCTGCTGTACTAAATCCAATAAACGACCTGGTGTTGCAATGAGCACATCTAAACCTTTTCGCAAACGCATCATTTGTGGGTTGATACTAACCCCCCCATAGGCTACGCCTAAGCGCACTGGAAGATTCTTACTAAAGGCTTGGCTGGCTTGAAAAATTTGCTCAGCTAATTCACGCGTCGGTACTAATACCAAGCACCTAATCTGATTTGACTGAACTTTAGCCCCACTGGTTACCAATTGCTGTAATAATGGCAACATAAACGCCGCTGTTTTACCGCTTCCTGTTTGTGCGGTAGCTAACACATCACGCCCTGCCAAAACACTTGGAATCACTTTTTCTTGGACCGCTGTAGGAGTTACAAAATCTAATTTTTTAAGATTAGCCAGTAAAGGCGCAAACACGCCTAAGTGATTAAAGCTCATATCATCTCTCTTATGCTTAGGTACGGCGTTTAGCGCGTGATGTAGGTTCTGCCTGTAATGGATTATCAGGCCAATAATGTTTTGGATAACGCCCTTGCAAATCTTTTTTTACATCAAAATAAGTGCTCTGCCAAAAACTTGCCAAATCCATAGTCACCTGCACAGGACGATGGGCTGGCGATAGAAGATGCAACTTTAATCCTTGCTGGCCATTTGCAATACAAGGCGTTTGCGCTACACCAAATAACTCTTGCAAACGCACCGCCAACACAGGGGGTTGCTGGCTATAATCAATAGTTATATTAGACCCTGTAGGTAATTTGTAATGGCTAGGCGCGAGCTCATCCAATAGCTTACTCTGTTCCCAAGATAACAAACTCTGAAGAATTTCCAAGAGATCTAGTTGCTGTAATTGAGTCAGTTTATCTACTTGCTGAATATAGGGTGCAAGCCATTGCTCAAGTGTTTCTAGCAAAGCTTGGCTGGAGACATCAGGGAAATCAGCACACTGAGGTAGGTCCAGCCCTCTCAGTAATAAAACCCGCGCCTGCCAGTGTTTGACAGACGTTGTAAAAGGCAAAACCTCAAGTCCTTTTTGCCGTATCATGCCCAGCAGCGCATCAACACGCATCTGCTGATCTATTAGCTTAAGCGGTTGAGTTGCTAACACTAACTGCCCAATTTTCTTCTGCTGCTGAGCCACAAAACTATTAGATGCGGTTTGCCATTCAGCAATTGTATCTGTGTTAATCAAGCCGGCTAATAACTGATTAAATAACGCCGGATCAAGTTCAGCCGCTAAACTTATACGTTCCTCTTTACGTCCTACTTGCCCCACCATATCAGCTACAACCAACCACTTTGCTTTTTGCAGGCTATCGGCCTGAGCAAAGTAGGCACCACGGCCATTGGCCAACTTATAACTATTACTTCCTTCACGCTGCTGGGCGATACGCTCTGGAAATGCCACTGCTAATAAAGCCCCTAACGCCTGTTCTTCCGTAATATCACTGGTTTTATTAGTCGCCTTTAATAAGTGCTCAAACTGTTTTGCCAGTTGCTGCACACGCTTTATCTGAGGCTGTTGACTCGCTACCTGTAGCGCATTAATACGCAACTGAAGATCAGTATCCGTCGTGTTTAAAAAGTCACGCTCTGTCAAAATAGCAACTATTTGCGCACCAAGCCTTAACTGCCCCCAACTTTGCGCTGCTAATAATAAACGCGCTAAACGAGGCTCCATAGGTAGATCCGCCATACGCCTACCCATAGCGGTCAGTTGCTGCTGCTCTAGCGCCTGTAATTTTACCAATAAATCCACAGCTTGCTGATAATGCGCCGCTGGTGGTTTATCCAACCAAAATAGCTCATCTGGCGTGGCTCCCCAGTCAAATAAACTCAGCGCTAGAGAAGACAAATCAGCCTGTAATATCTCTGCAACAGCATGCTCCTCAAGCTGCTCATGCTGTTCAGCCGACCAAAGGCGATAACACACCCCTTTGCTTAAACGCCCCGCACGACCCGCTCGCTGCTGAGCTGAAGCTTTGGAAATTTTGCATAAGGCTAATCTTGTAATCCCTTTATTCGGATCAAAAATAGGGCGGCGTTCAAAACCGCTGTCCACTACAACACTAATACCTTCAATAGTTAAACTAGTTTCAGCAATATTGGTAGCCAATACAATTTTACGTTGTTGGCTAGGTGCTATAGCTTGGCGCTGTGCGGATAACGATAAATCACCATATAAAGGGGCAATTAAAATTGAATCATCCTGTAAGCTGTCCGCAAGCTGTTTTGCCAATTGGCCTATCTCCGCTTGCCCTGGCAAAAAAACCAAAATAGAGCCTGCCTGCTCATCCACTGCACGCTCAACCAACGCATGAATTTTAGCAACAAGCCTATCCTCTCGGCGCCATGCAGAGGCCCATATAATATCAACAGGGAAACTACGCCCTGTACTTTCGACAACAGGTGCTTGTAAAGCCGTGGCTAACTTAGACTGATCTAAAGTCGCCGACATGAACAACAGCTTTACTTCATGCTGACAAAATAATTCATTAGCACTTAAGCTGAAAGCCAAAGCTAAATCGGCATTTAAACTACGCTCATGAAACTCATCAAAGATAATAATGCCAACCTCTGACAAGCTTGGATCTGCTTGTAATTGCCTAAGCAAAACACCTTCAGTTACTACTTCTATTCGTGTTTCAGCACTCACCTTGGTATCTAGCCGCATACGATAGCCTACCTGCTTCCCCAGCGGCTCATGCAACTGCTCTGCCAAACGCTGGGCAACGGTACGTACAGCTAAGCGCCGCGGCTCCAACAAAAGTATTTTTTTACCGGCTAACCAAGGCTGGGCTAATAACGCCAAAGGAACCTGTGTAGTTTTTCCTGCCCCAGGTGGCGCTTGTAAGATGCACTTAGAATGGGCAGCCACTGTATCTAGCAACTGTGCTAACACAGCATTAATTGGAAGGTTTAAAGTGGACATCGCATCTAGAAAAAGAAAAATCAGCGCCAATCATACCTAAATTTAGAAAATAGCGTGTAATGCAAGTACAAAAAAAGCAGCCGAAGCTGCCTTTTAAGTTCAGTAAATAGCATTACTCAGTAGTGCTTGCCTGACTCACCGTGGCATCGCCCCGCTGCGCGGCGAGCGCTGCCGCTTTACGCTCAGCACGACGCTCACTTTGATCAACCACTTTAGCGCCAACTAAATCGCCTGTTACATTGCCGCAAGTAAAGGCCATATCTAACAATACGTTAACACCCGCAGTTAAGGCGACAATCTCAATTGGTAAGCCAGCTTGAGTAAATACAATTGACATACCAATTAAACCAGCACCCGGCACCCCGGCAGTACCCACAGCGGCCATAGTACCAATAATAACAATGGTCGCCAGCTCAGGTACGGATAGTGTAATTCCCATAATTTCTGCTGCAAACACAACAGCTACGCCAAAACGCAAAGCTGTTCCATTCATATTGACCGTAGCACCAATGGGCAGCGTTAATTTAGCCACACGCTCATTAATACCTGCTTTTTCAGCACATTTAATGGTCAGCGGCAATGTACCTAAACTGCTACAGGTAACAAATGAAGTAAATACGGCTTCTTTGATATCACGATAAAACTTGATAACACGCACGCCAGCCAACTTCAAGAAAATAGGGAATACCACAGTAAGCAGTAGAATAACGCCCAAGTACGAAGTGCCAACAAATTTGCCAAGCACTATTAAGGTATCAACGCCTTGATGACCAATGGTTTGCGCTGTAATACCAAAAATACCAATAGGTGCATATTGCAAAATACCATTAAGCAACTTCATGGTTGCTTCATTGCCTGCGTTGGTTACTTTTAGCAGTAACTCGCCCATGGCTTGCTGCTCTTCATTTCCGCTATGACGCAAGTACAGAAACGATAAACCAACAACCACAGCCACAAACACCACAGACAATACATCGCCAGCAACAAAGGCTTCAAAGATATTGCTTGGCACCATATTCATTAAAATACTTAAAAAAGAAGGCTTCTCCGGTGCTACCACCTCTACATCTGTAGGCAATGTTAAACCAACCCCAGGATTGGTTAGCTTAGCCAACATAATACCTACGCAAACAGAAATACCTGTTGCAATGATGTAGAACGGAAAAATCTTAGCGCCAATACGCCCTAACTCTTTTGGATTAGAGTGATTTACCGCCACAATTAGTGACAATAAGATCAGTGGCAAAACCACCATCTTCAACAGCTTTAAGAACAGCTCGCCCAATGGGCCAAACATTTCACTTTGCGGACCTAAAATTAAACCTGCGATTATCCCTAACACGAAGCCGGCAGTCATTTTGGTCATAAAAGATTTCTGTAAATACCACGACCAGATCTTTTTCATAATGATTCCTCAAAATCTTTTATGTTTTCTATATAGTTATTTTTTGTAATTGTCTTTGTTTTAAAAAGTCTAGAGGACTGCGTTTAAAGGCAACAAACGAACAAAAATATGGAGATCATTCCATTTCGGCATAGTATGCGACCTTAGTAGAGAAAAATACCTAACTAGATTTGGCAAAGCCTTTTATGACAAGGGACAATACTTAATACTTTAAGCAATTCAAGGCTTACTAGACCTTCGTACAATTACGCGACAGTTTAACTGTCTTTTTCCAAGCTTATAAAAGAAAAGTTTTTGCTAGATATGTAAGACTGCTAGTGAACTTTTTCTCAACCAAACGAGCAGCGCTTAAGCAACATTCCTCTATCCAACTCAAATCTGCCTTTATGCAGTACTATAATTATTCATCTTCATACACAAAAAAGAGCGCTACCCTTAATGCTTTGCCTAAGGCACTCCTCCTTATCCAAAATGGGTAACGCTCTGTCATCACTCCTATACAACGTAGGGCTAAGCTCCCCCTAATAGCCAGATTAACGCTTCTTACTCTTGCACCCCATATAATTACAAAGCAGCACTCAGCAAAACGCCTAATTGCAAGGAGCACGACCTGAACGCTCCTGCAGACGAAACAGCTCGTTTAGCAATAGATACCACCCCAAATTGGTTAAAAAACAGTCAACTTTTTAGCTTTTCGCAAAATCACATATTTAATATAAATAGAATATATTTATCTAAATAGCATTTCATCCAGCTATACCTACGCCAAATGACTATTTATAGTATTTAAATCTATTTTTTATATTGCTAAAAATTGATCAAAAAACAGACAACTTTTTCTGCTCATTTTTTAACCCACAAAAACCCTTTTTAATATCTTGATTTTATTGGTTATTTTTTTTAGGCTACTCTCAGAGAGAAGCCCCGCTTTTAAGGGGATTAAGACCACTACGATCATCTTCATCATAACTATCGGACGCTCAGAGAGAAACCCCGCTTTTAAGGGGATTAAGACTCAGCTAATAATTCTGCAAACGCCGGACTCAAGCTCAGAGAGAAACCCCGCTTTTGAGGGGATTAAGACAGTGCTTGAAAGTATTATTTCCATGACGTTAGGCTCAGAGAGAAGCCCCGCTTTTAAGGGGATTAAGACTTTTGCGCCATTGATAACCACCCGGCATCACCGCTCAGAGAGAAACCCCGCTTTTGAGGGGATTAAGACCGCCCTATCTTGAGCTGCTCAGCCTTATGTTTACTCAGAGAGACGCCCCGCCTTTAAGGGGCTTAAGACTTAAATTACTGGCTTTCATCACGAGAGCCAGAAAGCTATGCTCAAAGAGCACTCCAGCTTAAGTTAACTCAGGCTCAGTTATTGCATTAAACCTGCCTAGGCGCTTAGTCTTTTTATTTGTTAGCCTTACTCGCCATCTAGGTGATTTTAAGCATGGACAAACTTGTGTATTCCCTTTTTATTGTTTAAGCCTGCAAACTAGCTGCATCTACTTTATTGGGTTTAGGTGCCGACGATGACAACCTTAATGCTTGCTGATCATTTAAAAGTTAGCCGTGGTCTTTATAGCCATCATGCTTTGTATATTGGTAATAACCAAGTTATTCACTATGCTGGAAAAAATGCTTTATGGAATAATGAAAATAGCCATGTGCAAATTACTTCATTAGAAGATTTTGCAGCAGGTGAAACTATCTATAAGGTTTACCATAACGATACTTTATATAGTGCCGATGAAATTATACGCCGCGCTAAGTCACGCTTGAATGAAGATAGCTATTCCATTCTTTTTAATAACTGTGAGCACTTTGTTAATTGGTGTATTACTGGTGAAAACTGTTCTGCTCAAGTCGATAATCTAACTGATGCTGCACTATCTTTAGGCACAGCAAGGCTGCTAAGCTCTAAAGCCAGCGCTGCCTTGGTTTCTGGGGCCATAGGTTCGACAATGGGCACCACTAGCACCTTAGGAGCCGTTAGTTTTGCCGGCGCCAGTGTATCTTTAGCGCCTGCCGTAGCCCTTGCTGCTGGCAGCTATGTGGCCTTCATGGCCGCAGAAGCTGTTATAGACTGGCTACTGGATTAGCCCGCCCCAGCCATTGGTTAAAAAACAGTCAACTTTTTAGCTTTTCGTAAAATCACATATTTAATATAAATAGAATATATTTATCTAAATAGCATTTCATCCAGCTATACCT
>NZ_JAZDRH010000019.1:0-63905 GCF_047470865.1 Pseudomonas sp. F1_0610 | reverse complement strand
TATTTGGCGTATGTATAGCTTGATGAAATGCTATTTAGATAAATATATTCTATTTATACTAAATATGTGATTTTGCGAAAAGCTAAAAAGTTGACTGTTTTTTAACCAATTTGAATAGGGGGAGGTTTTCTTGTAATTTACATCTGCGTTGGCGTTTGGCTATTTTTAGATAGCCTGTGGTTTTTTTGGAATAGAGCGCTTTATACTAAGTTTTAACCTTTGTCAGTTGGTGAGTGAAATATGGGGTTTAGAGAGTTTATTAGGGTTTTTGTTCGAGAGGTTAAGCTATACATACTTCCTATTTTTAATACTATATTGTCGTTATTTTTAGTTATGCTTACGCACAATTATGTAAAGGAAACTTGGTTTGCTCAGTTTGAGTTGTATTTTTCAGTGGTATATATTCTTGTTGGAGGTTTTTTTCCTGTTTATTATTATTTTAAATTCTTTCGAGTTGATCAAGAAAAGCTCGCTTTTTGGGTTCAGGGTACTATAAATAGCATTTGTGATGGGTATAATTCTTTCCATAGAGAGGAGGCCTCAGAATTAGATATAGCTAATGAATATTTGTTTAGGATTAGAGAAGATATAACTAAGTTAAATAAGCTTCCAATAAATAACCTAAAAGCGCATTATTTGCGTGACTGCTATAAAGAGTTGCTCTTATTGCTTACAGTTGCTGAGTATGATTTGATAACGATTGATAATAAACTCGATAGGATTAAAACCTTTAATTCCGATATAAGAAAGTTGTCTGTGAAATTGTATAGAACACCTGGCTCCTTTGTTGTTTGACCGTATTTATTGCCTTAAAATCTATTGTTAATCGATATTTTTTAACTAAAACACCTGTTACTGCTATATGGCTCTAAGATTGTGTTTCCAGAGCGAATAGCGATACATAGGCACTGAGTTCAACTCTGAAATGGAAAGGGGTTGGCTAAATTTTTGGTTTGTTGGATTCTTGCTATTGATGCATATTAAGGTGCTACCTAGGTTTATTGGTTAAATTGACTTCTGCTGCGCTAGAAAAATGCTGATGTGCATCTGGTGCACTATTTAAATTTAGGAATAATAGTCTATTTGATGTGTCAGTATGAATGAAATTAGTGATGTTTTAGCTATGTTAAGCAACGTTAACGCAGGATTTCGCCAGTTAGGCATTTTTATGCTGTGGGCTGCCTATTTAATACCTTTGTTAATAGGCATAAAGTATTGGTTATCAACGCTAAACAAATCTAAAGTATGGCGTTTGACGGGCTTTACTTATGTACTGTATTTATTTGCTGAGACAGTCACTTTTGTCGCAGTACAAGGGGTTTTTCAAGGTTATGAGTACAGCAGCTTGCGTATTAACTTGTTGTTAGGTGCGCATGGCGTTATTAGTGTGTTGGTCATTACTTATATAGCTACACGCGATATGACAGCACTTTAAGTAAGCGTGGAAAAACACTCCCGTAATGGATGGGTTAGGGTATAATGCGCCGCTTCTTGTTCCTTTCAGTATGTGAAACTGATCATGACTAGCCCTTCTAAGTCGCAAGACTTAATACTGCACCTTAATGATAAGCCACGCCCTTTGGTGGCATTTTTTGCAGCACTTCAGCATTTATTGGCCATTATTGTGCCGATAGTGACACCTGGCTTGCTTATTTGTAATGCTTTGGATGTTTCTACACGTGATACGAATATGATCTTGTCAATGTCTTTGATCATTTCAGGTATAGCGACCTTCTTGCAATGTAAAAAAGTGGGGCCTTTTGGGGCAGGTTTGCTGATTGTTCAAGGTACAAGTTTTAATTTCATCATGCCAATTATGACGATTGGCTCGCTTATGGTGGCTAATGGCACGCCAGTAGAACAGGTATTAGCTGCTGTGTTTGGTGTTGTTATTGCAGGTTCCTTTATTGAAATGGGGGTATCTCGCATTTTGCCGTGGGTGAAACGTTTAATTTCACCTTTAGTCACTGGCATAGTGGTGCTGCTTATTGGCTTGACGCTTATTAAAGAAGGCTTAATTAGCATGGGCGGTGGTTACCCAGCCATGGGGGATGGAACCTTTGCTAATGCCGATAATTTGATTTTATCTTGTACTGTACTAGGCATTATTATTGGATTAAATCGCTTGAATATTGTTTGGTTAAAGAGCGCTTCTATTCTTATTGCTTTGCTTGTTGGCTATGCTATTGCAGGCTATATGGGGCATCTGGATTTTAAAGGCATGCATGAATCACCTATCTTCCAAGCACCCTCTCCTATGCATTTTGGTATTGGTTTTTCTTGGTCATTATTTATACCTTTAATTTTTATTTATCTAGTGACCTCGCTAGAAGCCATTGGTGATATCACGGCAACCAGTAAAATTTCAAAGCAGCCAGTAGAGGGTAAAGACTGGATGCAACGTATTAAAGGCGGCGTATTAGTTAATGGCGCCAATTCATTTTTAGCTGGTTTATTTAATACATTTCCAAGCTCTGTTTTTGCGCAAAATAATGGTGTTATTCAATTAACAGGTATTGCCAGCCGCTGGGTGGGAATTTGGATTGCCGCATTATTAATTTTGCTGGGTTTGTTCCCTAAAATTGCCGGTATTATTCAGGCGGTTCCGCAGGCTGTATTGGGCGGTGCTGTGATTGTGATGTTTGGCTCTGTAGCAGCCTCTGGGATTAATATTTTAGCGGGCATTCAGTTAGATCGTCGTGCTTTGCTGATTATTGCTATTTCATTAGGTTTGGGTTTGGGGATTGCTCAGGTTCCTGATTTTTTAAAGCATTTACCTGAACTAGTGCGCAATGTTTTAAGCTCAGGGGTTGCTACAGGTGGCATTGCTGCCTTGTTATTAAATATATTACTCCCTGCTAAATTTGGCGATGACGATTCGCTTTAACTAACCCGTGCCTTGCTTTGTTTACTGCAAAGTAAGGCGTATGAGATTTAACCTTGCTTTTAAGGACTCCAATGCTGGCGTTTATTCGCGTTTTTATAATTGTTAGCTACTCAATTACGGTTTCTTTATTGGCATTGGTTTTTTGCTTATTCAGGCCAAGGCATCCTAATAATGCGGTGATTTTTGGCCGTATCCTTTCCGTTTTAACGCCTGTATTGGGGTTGCGTGTTGTTACGCGAGTACCGGCGTCTATTAAGAATCTTGGTTCTTGTGTCTATATTGGTAATCACCAAAGTAATTATGATGTACTTATGTACTCTTGTATTGTGCCTAGTGGTACAGTCAGTGTTGGTAAAAAGAGTTTGTTGTGGGTGCCGTTTTTTGGCTTGATGTATTGGGCAACAGGTAATGTTTTGCTGGATCGCAAAAATAGCGCCAAGGCACGTAGCACCATTGATCAAATTGCAGATCAAATAAAACAGCGGAATTTATCTATTTGGATGTTTCCAGAAGGCACACGTAGCCAAGGGCGTGGTTTGTTGCCTTTTAAAATGGGGGCCTTTCATGCCGCTATTGCAGCAAAAGTCCCAGTGGTGGCAGTTTGTATGTCTGAGACCTACCAACAAATTAAACTTAATCGCTGGAATAACGGCACTGTGATCTTGGAAATGTTAGAGCCAATATCTACAGAAAACTATACTGCAGACAGAGTAAGAGAGCTTGCAGCTAAGTGCCACCGGCAGATGGAAGATAAATACCAAGCATTAACTGAAGAAAAATTATCCATGTGATTTTTATAGTTATTGGTAAATTAAATAATAAAAGATTCTTGTTTAAAGCCTTTTTCGTTTACTTCTAAACACCAACCCAGTTTGTCCCAATCACCTAAAACAATACGTGTTAGTTGGCCTTGGGCTGTTTCTATTTGATGTGTCGCAGGGCGGTGGGTGTGGCCGTGAATTAAGCGAGTTACAGCATATTGCTGCATATACTGAATAACAGTGCTTTGGGTTACATCTGTTATTTGCGAGGCTTTCATGCGGGTGCGCTGCTTACTTTGGCTGCGCAAGTTGCCTGCTAGTTTGTTGCGAGTGCTTAAAGGCAAGTGGCGCAAAATAAATAAGCTTAATGGGTTGCGTAGCAGGCGGCGCATGCGCTGGTATTCATGATCGCTCGTACACAATAGATCACCATGCGAAAGTAATACTTTGTGCCCAGCTAGTTCAGTGACATAAGGGTCAGGTAAAAGTGAACATTGAGCCAATGTGCAAAATTCTTTGCCTAGTAAAAAGTCGCGATTACCATGCATTATGTAAATGCTAACGCCTTTTTGAGCTAATTCTGCTAAGGCAAGTGCAATGGATCTCTGGTATTGGCTCATAGCATCATCGCCAATCCAGACCTCAAAAAAGTCACCAAGGATATAGAGTGCTTGTGCTTGGCTTGCGCGTTGTTGCAGAAAAAGGAAAAACGCCGCTGTAAGATCAGGGCGTTCTTCGTGTAAGTGCAGATCAGAGATCAGTAAAATCACTCAATGATCTCAGCTGATTGAATAATTACATCCTCAACAGGTACATCTTGATGGCCTGCGCGAGATGTGGTTTCTACAGCTTTAATCTTGTTGACGATGTCCATACCTTCAACGACTTCGCCAAATACAGCGTAGCCCCAGCCTTGCATGCTTGGAGAACTGTAATTTAGGAAAGCATTATCATTTACGTTGATAAAAAACTGTGCAGTTGCTGAGTGCGGATCTGAAGTACGTGCCATTGCAATGGTGCCTACTTTGTTAGAAATGCCATTATCCGCTTCGTTTTTAATAGGGGCGTTGGTTGGCTTTTGCGTCATGCCTGGCTCAAAACCACCGCCTTGAATCATAAAGTTGCCAATTACACGGTGAAAAATAGTGTTGTTATAATGGCCATTTTTCACATACTGAATAAAGTTGGCTACAGTTTCTGGCGCCTTATCTTCAAACAGTTTTAAGGTAATGTCGCCGTAATTGGTATGTAATTTGATCATTCGCTCAATCCAATTGCTTTAAAAGGTATTGGGGCTGTCAGGTCGTTGACAGATTCAGGTATGATAAGCCCTTTATTGCATCCAGCCTACCCATTATGTGGGTTTTTATATTAATTAGGTATCTCATGAGTAAACCAGAGTCTTCCGTTACCGTTGCCGCTAACTTCCTTAAACCCATTGTAGAAGCTGATTTACAGTCGGGTAAGCATGCCAGCATTGTAACGCGTTTTCCGCCGGAGCCGAATGGTTACTTACACATTGGTCATGCTAAGTCTATTTGTTTGAACTTTGGTTTGGCTAAAGAATTTGGCGGCGTGTGTAACCTTCGCTTTGACGATACTAACCCTGAGAAAGAAGAGGATGAGT
This sequence comes from Pseudomonas sp. F1_0610, assembly GCF_047470865.1. NCBI lineage: Bacteria > Pseudomonadati > Pseudomonadota > Gammaproteobacteria > Pseudomonadales > Pseudomonadaceae > Pseudomonas > Pseudomonas sp. F1_0610. The sequence goes on along the minus strand of NZ_JAZDRH010000019.1, from coordinate 58,630 downwards.
ACATCCAAGCTATCCAAGAGGATGTTCAGTGGTTAGGTTTTCAGTGGCAGGGGGATGTGCATTATGCCTCAGATTATTTTGATCAGCTCTTTGCTTGGGCGCTGCATTTAATCAAACAAGGCCTAGCCTATGTCTGTGATTTAACGCCTGAACAAGCGCGTGAATACCGTGGTGATTTAAAGACACCAGGTAAAAATAGCCCTTATCGTGAACGTAGTGTTGAAGAAAACTTGGCCTTATTTGAGCGTATGCGCGCGGGCGAGTTTGCTGACGGGGACTGTGTTTTGCGCGCCAAAATTGATATGGCATCACGCAATATGAATATGCGTGATCCTATTTTGTATCGTATTCGTCATGCTCATCATCATCAAACAGGTGATAAATGGTGCATCTACCCAAGTTATGACTTTACACATGGCCAATCGGACGCCATTGAAGGTATTACGCACTCAATTTGTACCTTAGAATTTGAAGATCATCGCCCATTGTATGAATGGTTTTTAGAGCATTTGCCTGTACCTAGTCAGCCACGTCAGTATGAAATGGCACGTTTAAACCTGAACTACACTGTCACTAGTAAGCGCAAGTTGAAAAAACTGGTGGATGACAACCACGTTAGCGGTTGGGATGATCCGCGCATGTCAACTTTGCAAGGCTATCGCCGCCGTGGTTATACCCCAGCTTCTATTCGTAATTTCTGCGACATGATTGGTGTAAACCGTGCAGGTGGTATTGTTGATTTAAGCATGCTGGAGTTCTGTATTCGTGAGGACCTAGATAACAATGCAGCACGTGCGATGTGCGTGCTAAAACCATTGAAAGTTGTCATTACCAACTATCCAGAAAACCAAACCGAACAGCTTGAGCTAGCGCGTCATCCAAAAAATGAAGAAATGGGTAAACGGGTTATTCCGTTCGCACGTGAAATCTATATTGATGCCAGTGATTATGAAGAACAGCCACCTAAAGGCTTTAAGCGTTTGGTGCCTGGTGGTGAAGTGCGTTTACGGGGCAGTTATGTGATTCGCGCCGATGAGGCTATTCGTGATGCACAAGGCAATATTGTTGAGCTGCGCTGTACTTATGATGCAGAAACCTTAGGTAAAAACCCAGAGGGCCGTAAAGTAAAAGGCGTTATTCACTGGGTGCCAGTAGCTGAAAGCGTTGAATGTGAAGTGCGCTTATACGATCGCCTATTTAAAACGCCTAATCCAGATAAAGCCGAGGATGGTTCTGACGTTGAATCTTTCTTAGAAAACATTAATCCAGAATCTTTAGTAGTGCTAAAAGGCTGTCGAGCAGAACCATCTTTAGCGCAAGCTAAGGTGGGCGAAGGTTTTCAGTTTGAGCGAGAAGGTTATTTCTGTGTGGATAGCCGCGATAGCACGCCAGACGCCATGGTTTTTAACCGTACCGTAACCTTACGTGACTCATGGGGTAAATAATGGGGCTGTCCATCTATAATACGCTAACCAAGCAGAAAGAAGTTTTTAAACCGCTTAAAAACAATAGCGTGCGCATCTATGTTTGCGGTATGACGGTTTATGATTTTTGCCATATTGGGCATGCGCGCGTCATGGTTGCTTTTGATGTCGTAACGCGCTGGCTTCGCCAGTTAAACTACGATGTCACCTATGTGCGCAATATTACTGATATTGACGATAAAATTATTCAGCGTGCAGCAGAAAATGGTGAGGATTTTACAGCATTAACGGATCGTATGATTGCTGCAATGCATGAAGACGAAGCCCTACTTAATGTGTTACGCCCAGATATAGAGCCAAGAGCTACAGCGCATATCGAAGGCATGTTTAAAATGATTCAAACTTTGATTGATAAAGGCTTTGCCTATGCCCCTGGAAATGGTGATGTGTATTACCGTGTCCATAAGTTTGCAGGCTATGGCAAATTATCACGCAAAAAGTTAGATGATTTGCAAAGTGGCGCTCGCGTTGAGGTGGATGAAAGTAAAGAAAGCCCACTGGACTTTGTACTGTGGAAAGCAGCCAAAGCTGGTGAACCAAGCTGGACTTCACCTTGGGGGGAAGGACGCCCAGGTTGGCATATTGAGTGCTCGGTTATGTCTACTTGCTGCCTAGGTAATAGCTTTGATATTCACGGCGGCGGGCCAGACTTGGTTTTTCCACACCATGAAAATGAAATTGCGCAAAGCGAAGCCGCAACCGGCGAGCAGTATGCTACGAGTTGGATGCATGCTGGAGCAGTGCGCTTAGATGGCGAGAAGATGTCTAAATCTTTAGGCAATTTCTTTACTATTCGTGAGGTGCTGGAAAAATATCATCCTGAAGTAGTACGTTATTTATTGGTATCTAGCCATTACCGTAGCCCTATTAACTATTCAGAAGAGAATTTGCGAGAGGCGCGCTCGGCACTGGAGCGTTTTTACAATGCGCTAAAAGGCTTACCGCAAGCTGAGGCAAAAGGGGGCGAGAACTTTAGGCTAGGTTTTACTAAAGCCATGAATGATGACTTTAATACACCAGAAGCCTGTGCCACATTGTTTGAGATGGCTCGTGAAGTAAACCGCTTGCGCGAAACAGATATCAATGCCGCAGCGGAGCTAGCCGCGTGTATGAAACAACTGGCTGGTGTATTAGGCGTTTTGCAGTTACAAGCTGAAACATTTTTACAAGCGGGGGCTCAGGGTAAGCTGGATGCGGCTCAAGTAGAGGCTTTGATTGCTCAGCGCAATCAGGCTAGGGCTGATAAAAACTGGGCTGAATCTGACCGTATTCGTGATCAGCTAACAGCGTTAGGCGTTGTATTAGAGGACGGCAAAGGTAAAACAGGTTGGCGCTTAGCCGACTAATAGCTATTTTGTTTTTTTTAAATCAGCGATAATCGGTCTTTTATAGACCGATTAATCGTTTTAAAGCACTATGAGGCGCTATATGTCTAGCGTAATAAACGCTGTATCTAAAGGTTGTCAAACAGCGCTGCTCAGCCTGCTGACAGCTATTACTGCGCAGTCTGCACTAGCCAATGAAGACTATGATGAATATTGGTCATCAGGCGTGGAAAATACAGATCCATGGGAAAAAATTAACAGACCTATCTTTCAGTTTAATGACACGCTAGATACTTGGGTGTTAAAACCTGTGGCTAAAGGCTATCAATATGTCACGCCTAAATCTGTGCGTACAGGCGTGCGTAACCTATTTCAAAACGTGGGTGAGTTTCGTAATGTAAGCAATAGTTTATTGCAGGGCCGATTCCATCAGGCCGGCATAGGCACAGCTCGCTTTATGTTTAATACCACTTTTGGCGTTTTAGGTATTTTTGATGTGGCTACACCTATGGGGCTGGAACATACTAGAGAAGACTTTGGCTTGACTCTTGGCCGTTGGGGAGTACCTAGCGGTCCTTATGTGGTACTGCCCTTTTTAGGTTCTAACAGCGTGCGTGATGCGTCTGCACTTTTTGTTGATTTTTATACCTCACCTTATCCTTATATCTCTAATAAAGATCATGGTTGGATTGTGGCAGGAATTCAAACGGTTAGTATTCGTACCGATTTGCTCCCCGCAGAAAACCTGATTGTTGGGGATCGCTACATATTTATTCGTAATGCCTATTTGCAAAATAGAGAGTATTTAGTTAAAGATGGTGAAGTAGAAGACGATTTTTAAATTGAAAATGGTTTAAAAATACTGGGAAGCTAGCTGGTGTTCTGCAAGCATCAGCTTTTCATATGGAACAGGTAGCAGGGTGTGACAAATTGTCCCTTCAAGTGGTGACCTCCTAGGTTGCAACCAATATCGGATAATAGTACCTTTTGCGCCTTTAGACGAAAAAGCCATTGGCAAATACTATGCCCGAATCGAGCAGTACCCTATTAAAGCGCTCTCAGCCAGTTGGAAAGCAGCGTAATAACTTACAGCTATTGCAAGAGGACCAGCAGGCTGGGCAGATAATGCAGTCCATGATCCGACCGCAATCACCTTGGGTGGCTAATGACTTCGTTTTTACCAGTTTTGCCGCGCCTTCGCTCTATTTATCAGGCGATGCGGTTGACTATTTTTATTTGCAAGATGGACGCATTGCTTTCTATCTAGGTGATGTATCAGGGCATGGTACTGCTGCTGCTTTAGTCGGTATTTTATTGCAAAGTATGGTGCGCCAAACGTTTCTTAATGAACCTGATATTTCAGCGGTTACCCCCTCTTATGTACTACAAAGACTCAATACTGCATTGCTTAGTTATAATCTGACTAAGCATGTGACTATGGTTTTTGGTATCATTGACCCTTTGGTAAATGAATTGACGTGGAGTATAGCAGGGCACCTTCCACTTCCTGTGCTGTATGTGGATGGTAAGGCTCAGTATTTAGAAGGAAAAGGACAGCCTGTAGGCTTGTTTGCAGAAGCTTCCTTCAACAATGCCACTATGTCATTACCCCAGCAGTTTAGCTTAACTGTATTTTCAGATGGTGTATTTGAAGTCTTACCAAAAGCCGATTTAAGTGTTCATGAAATTGTTCTTCCTCAATGCGTGCAGGATGCGGGCGGGAAGCATGAGTCGTTAGTGAAAATCTTAGGGCTGGATAATTTGGTCGATATGCCGGATGATATCGCCATGCTGGTACTAAGCAGGAATCTTGCATGAGTAGTGGTAAAATACAATTTGCAGAACAAGGCTTTGCCTTTGTTTTAAAATTTACGGGTGATGTACGCCTTAACTTGTGTACCTCCTTAAATGAAACTATCCAACAAATAATCAATACCCATAATTTTAAATCAATTATTATTGATTTAACTGAAACAGATAGTATTGATAGCACTACTTTAGGCTTGCTTGCAAAATTATCTATTCTATCAAAAGTAAAGTTTGGCTATTTACCAACCTTGGTAAGTCTTAACCCTGATATTAATCGTTTACTAGACTCAATGGGCTTTTATCAGGTATTTAATATCGTGCATACCAATGGCCCTTGTGTTAACTGCTTAGATGATTTACCTGAGCAAAATCAATCAGAAGAAGATGTTAAAAAGCGAGTTTTAGAAGCACATAAAATACTTATGAGCCTTAATGACAGCAATCAAGAGGCGTTCAAAGATCTTGTTTCAGCTTTAGAAAAACATGATCCAGCATAGTATTTATAAGCCCGCTTAAGATACTCACTTACTCAATAAATAAGCTAGTTCATAAAGCGGACTTTTCATTATTAAAGCTGCTTGAATAAGAGCTCAAGTTTTTCCTGATCACGGGCAAACTGACGTATTCCCTCGGCTAGCTTTTCGGTTGCCATTGCATCCTCATTCATGTGCCAGCGAAATTGGCTCTCTATTAGCTTAACTTGTGCTTCGCCTGCTTGAGTAGCGTGCAGTTGAGGCGTTAACTCCATATTAGATTGGGCGAGTTGCTCGAGTAGCTCAGGGCTTATGGTTAAACGGTCACAACCAGCCAACTGTTGAATTTGTCCTAAGTTACGAAAACTAGCTCCCATAACAATAGTAGCGTAATGATGGGTTTTAAAATAACGATAAATGCGTGCTACAGATTGAACACCTGGGTCACTCTCTGCTGTGTAATCGGTACCATTATGTTTCTTATACCAGTCGTAAATGCGTCCAACAAATGGCGATATAAGATAAGCCCCAGCATCAGCACTGGCAGCAGCCTGTGCAAAAGAAAAAATTAAGGTTAGGTTGGTTTGTATTCCTTGCTTTTCTAAGCGCTCAGCAGCGCGAATACCTTCCCATGTTGCTGCAATTTTAATGAGTACACGATCATTACTAATGCCAGCAGCATTATAACGATCCATTAAACGCTTAGCGGTTGTATAAGTAGCTTCTTGATTAAAGGATAAGCGCGCATCTACTTCTGTTGAAATACGCCCTGGGATCACCTGCAAAATTTCTTTACCCACATCTACAGCAAACTGTTCGCAGGCGGCTGATACGTTCCCTACATTAGCTTGATAGGCTTGGCGTAGTAACTTGCTGTAGCCTGGCAAAGTTGCAGCTTTTAAAAGAAGGGATGGGTTAGTGGTCGCATCCTGCGGTTGTAGATGCGCAATCGCATCTAAATCGCCAGTGTCAGCCACCACAACAGTGTATTTTTTCAGTTGTTCTAATTGTGAGGTCATGGTTTAGCGTCTAACAGTTAATGGTACATTGAACATAACCGAGCTAAGCCTAACATCGCAATGCCTAGTGATAAATTATTTTAAAATCAGCGCCCCTGTAAGGTTTCTACAGCTTGGTCGTACACCTTTAAAGGATTTTCTGCTTTGAAAATATCGCTTGATAGCAATTGGCGAAAACGTCGTGATCCAGGAAATCCTTGGGCAATACCTAAAATATGGCGAGTAATATGGTGAATATTGGTACCCGCTCGTTGATTTTTTTCAATATAGGGGCGCAGCGCGTTCAGGACTTGAGTGCGTGTTAGCCTATTATTAGGCTGGCCAAAAATATGCTCATCAACCTGTGCCAGCATCCAACTGTTATGGTACGCCTCGCGCCCAAGCATAACCCCTGCAAAGGTTTTTAAATGCTCATTACATTGTTCAAAGGTTTTGATGCCGCCATTAACGACAAAGCTAAGATCAGGAAAGTCATTCACTAACTGGGCTGCAATATCATACCGTAAAGGTGGTGCTTCACGGTTTTCTTTAGGGGATAAACCCTCTAAGACGGCAATACGCGCGTGTACGGTAAACTGCGAACAGCCTGCTTGGGCAATGACGTCAACAAAATCAGCTAGTTCAGCGTAAGAATCACGTCCATTAATGCCAATACGATGCTTGACGGTAACAGGGATGCTGACCGCATCTTGCATTGCTTTAACACAATTAGCCACCAGCTGAGGGTGTGCCATTAAGCAGGCGCCAATCATATTATTTTGCACGCGGTCACTTGGGCAGCCAACATTTAAATTCACTTCATCATAACCAGCTTCTTCCGCTAATTTAGCGCACTTAGCTAAGTCAGAAGGGTTGCTGCCGCCTAGTTGAATGGCAATAGGGTGTTCAGATTGATCGTAGGCTAAATAGCGCTTGGCATCGCCATAGAGGAGAGCACCTGTAGTCACCATTTCGGTATAGAGCAAAGCATGCTGAGTCATTAAGCGAGCAAAGTAGCGAAAATGACGATCCGTCCAGTCCATCATAGGTGCAACACTAAATAGCGATGATCCAGTATAGTTTGGCTGGGTACCTTTTATCGTGGTTTCAGTGCAGTTTGTTACCTGTCTCATTCAATGTTATTCCAGCCTATTGGGCCCTATTGTTAGCACTTACGCACTTGTTTTAGCAGCCGTTTATAAAATGTAGCACCAGAGCAAATGAGGGCCTATCAATACAAAAAAATAAGATGAGACAACAAAATACACAGCTCAAGTGCAGATTAAACATAATTAAAGATAGTTTACCAAGAAACAGCGTTCTTGAATAAAAAGTCTACCGCTTGAAGGCAGCAGAAAAATAAGCAATAGCAGTGTCAATATTGAGCGCTTGGCATACTGATATAGTAAATCAATGCTATCTTGCTTGGTCGAAAACGGCTAAAGGCGCATAAAATATCTCCAGTCTCTGGTTATACCAGACAGTTTTAAAGATGGAGTGCTGTAAAAGTTCAGATGAAAGCCAGCTTGTAAGTGAAAATTACCCAAAAAATTTTCGCTAAAAAATAATGCATATAAATCAAAAGCTTACACTAAGCGTGAAAAACTTTGGGTAAACAGCCAATTTATGGGTTAACCTATTGTTTGATTTGGTTTTTTTGTTGTAAAATAACAGTTAACTGCCGCATAGGCAGCTTAAAATAGTTTCAGACATAGATGTTTTAGTTTCTTCCCGTTAACTGCCGCATAGGCAGCTTAAAATAGAAACGAAAGCACGTACAGGCACTTGATAAAGTTAACTGCCGCATAGGCAGCTTAAAATATCAGATTTAATAAAATAAAAAACAGATAAATGTTAACTGCCGCATAGGCAGCTTAAAATAACTCTTTAAAGCGTTCGGAGGGCAAGAAATGGTTAACTGCCGCATAGGCAGCTTAAAATAAAAAGACGAACCGAACCAAGATTAGCTTATGGTTAACTGCCGCATAGGCAGCTTAAAATACAGATTGTCGTCCATGACATCTACTGCTAGCCGTTAACTGCCGCATAGGCAGCTTAAAATTTAAATAGGTGGTTAAGCGCGTCACTATTGAAGTTAACTGCCGCATAGGCAGCTTAAAATGTTTGGATAAGCTATGTATCCAAACGCTTCTAGTTAACTGCCGCATAGGCAGCTTAAAATGAGGGCAAGGCAGCACACCTATCATTGATTAAGTTAACTGCCGCATAGGCAGCTTAAAATAGAGCGGTAGGCTTCCACGGCTGCGATGATCTGTTAACTGCCGCATAGGCAGCTTAAAATGCAAGGGTGATGTGCCTGCTGGCGTGGCAGAGGTTAACTGCCGCATAGGCAGCTTAAAATATCTGAGCTAGCATTTGGTATTCATAAGCTGGGTTAACTGCCGCATAGGCAGCTTAAAATTTATGTAGGATAAGCTAACATACCCTACGTGTGTTAACTGCCGCATAGGCAGCTTAAAATAGCTTACACGCTCAGAGAACGAGAACATCGGCGTTAACTGCCGCATAGGCAGCTTAAAAAAACTTGAGTGTTAGAAAGTAAGTACTTTTGCTATTTTGCTCAATAGGAGAGGCTAGGCGGTGGTTTAATATTATTGGTAAGCTAATGTAGTTTAATAGGTAATATTTAAGGACATGGCAATGAGCCAAACACCCTACTGGCGTCTGCAGACGCTTCTGGTATCCATCGTAATATCTTTGGTTGTATCCGTTTTCTCGCTTGGAATGCTTTTAAATATTCCTTTATTTACAGCGCATTTTTTAAATAACTTATGGTGGTTATGGGGAAGTGTAGTCATTGTGCCTGTGGTGCTTTGGGGCGCTAAAGCTAACCAAGGTATTATTCTGGGTGCGCTTACCGTATTTTGTTTGTATCAAGTAGGTTTTACTTATATTGCTTCTGGTTGGAGTGCGCGCGATGGGTTGGCGTGGTTGCTGTATTTTTTTGGATTGCCTGGTGGTTATATAGGTGCTTTTATTGCCATTTTTGTAAGTAAGAAGCTGGAACATAAGCCACAGTTTGCAATAGGTTTTATGTTGTCGTTTTTAGGCGTGCTGTTTAGTTATTTATTTCAATTGATTGGTGCTTTTCTCTCTAGTCTATAAGCAAGAAAGTGCTAGGAGCAGCCTAAGTACTGCCCCTAATAAACTATAGTTTGCGTAAAGTCAGTATTTGTTCGCTACGCCCGAATGGGCCATGGATATCATGCAAGATAGAACTGGTTAAACCAATACCGTCAGCGCCATACTGTTGTACTGTTTCTAATCCTAGCCATTTCCCTTGGGGGAGACGATGCAGGTGTATTTGTAAATCTAGATTAGGAAATGCCCAGCTAAAATCGCCTTCTTGACGAGGAACAATACCGTTAGCGGTATCAACCATACCCATAATATGAGCAAACTCAGAATAAGGGTGATCTTGAAGAACAGTTTTTTCGTTAGTCAGCCAGACTATTCCTTTACCTGCACGATGCTGTGCTGCTGCACGAAATTCCATTGAGCGAATAAAACCGCCTGCCCAGCGCTCCATGCCGTTCCATTTAGGTAAGTTTTCAGGCGTTGCTATAGGTTGATCTTCGAGTGCAGCAATGCTGCTGGAATCTTGTGTTTGCATACGCCAAGCGCGTGCCACAATGCAGGTTTTTCCTTGTGCTTGCATGCAAGCTTCAACTAATTCTATTGTTTTTCCAGCACGAATGACTTGAGTGGTGATGGTGAATTCGTCCAGAGGGATTAAGCCGAAGATATCTAAACTAATACGTCCTATGCGCATATCTGTGCGTGGCTGAAAGTGCTCAAGCTCGTAACAGAGGATGCCGGTGGCTGGTGCCATATGCTGTTCGTGTTGATTCCATGCACCTTGCGCATGGACTAAAGGGCGGTAAGTTGTTGTGCTAATTCCATTGTGTGTTTCTTGTTCCAGCTGGCAGTAATACGCTGACATCTAAGCAAACCTCTTATTGTTATTGATTTTGTGAATATTTTGATTGTGCCATTACCATTAAAAAAAACGATTACACCTTTTTCTAATGGGGTTGGCGCGCGAGGGCTATAAAATCTATGCTTGGCTATATAGAAAAACGGCGCTGCTGAGAAGCTCAGCAAGCGCCGTGATGGTTATGGATGCTTTATTTTGCTTTCCATTGACCATTGACTTGGATGTATTGTCCTTTCGGGGTTTTGTCGATAGCTTTTTGACCTGCCATAGATTCTACGTCACCAAGGCTTATGCCGTTATCTTTAGCTACGCGTTGATATTCTGCTTTGCGTGCGTCGTTAATAAGCTTGGTGATTTGCTGGGCATCACCTGAGTTTTTCACAACACCTAAATAACCATTAGGTTGTTCACCTACAAGGCCGCTGGCTTTAGCATCAGTCAGTGCATTCATGGCACCATTTAAGTCTAACGCCCAAGTACCCGTAACAAGGGTAGAGGTGAGAAGAATGCCGGCAAATAATTTAGTAAGTTTCATGTACCGCTCCTTAGAATAGGCCGCTAGATTCATCAAGAATGTTGTCGAGCGCTTTGTCTACTTTAATCATGATTTGGTGCTCGATTTTTACATTTAAGTTGATATTAATGGGATCACTTGGCATGGCTACTTGAACAGTAGGGGTGCAAGCAATGCTGAAAAAGGCGAGCGCTATAACTAGGCTCAATTTGGGAAAGTGAAACATCCTTCACTCCTTACGGTTTTGTAAGCGCTCTTTAACACGCTTTTGTATGGTTTCACTGACGTGATTACTTAACTGTAAGCTTGCCAGTAAAGCGGGTATATCTTCCTCTAAACTAATTGAAAAATGAATTGGGCGTCCTTTCTCAATTTTAGGATTGCTACCTTTTAATTCTAAGTTAAGACGCAGCTTGCCTGTTTGGTCATAGGTCACATCACTTTTCAAAACTTGATACTGGAAGTTAGACAGTGCATCGCTAACAAGTTGCATAGCAGGGTTAGCTCGTCCCATTTGTGTGATTTTGTCATTGCTAAATTGTAGGTAGCCGGCCTCACGGGCACCAATTTTTCCGTCATTTACGTGGAACTGCATTTTTTCGACATTGATTAGAATGGGTAATTTGCCATCAATAATGCCTTGCCCAGCCAAGCCTTCGGCAGGATAGATACGTAATACATCTTGAATATCTAGCCCTTTTATATCTACTAATAAGCTTTGTTCTTTATTTAGTGTTAGCTGTTGTTGATTGAGGCTGATTTGCCCTTGAAACAGGCCAGCATGCAGGCGCTCCCAGTTGATTTTGCCTGACAGGGGGGCAGATATATTGCCTTGGTAGGCAAAGTTTAATAAACGCGCTGGGCCAATAGGTACGCCTGGGTTTAGTTCGTCAAAGGTGAGGTTAGGAATACTAAGCTGTAATTGTGTACCTGTTAGCTTGGCCTCTAATTGCAATCCTAAGTTTTTTAACTCACTGCGGTTAACAATACCACTTAAACCACTGGCTCGGGCTTGGCTGGTTAAGCTGAGTTTGCCTGTGCTGGGTAGTTTGAGCTCGGCGGAGGCATTCAGCTTACCCGAGTTAAACTCAATCAATTCAGGCCAGTCTTTGAGTGTTTTCGCTAAAGGATTGCCGGCTAAAAAGTAGATTTCATCCAGTTTTAACGAGGCAGTCATGAGTTCTGGTGTGTATTTGGCCTGTAATGAGGTTTTTAAACTATGACTATTAGAAAGAGTGCCTTGCCATGTTATTTGCTGATTGGCTAAAGCCAGCTTGCCATCGCCTGTCCATGTGGCTTTTTTCAGATTGTCTTGTTTGATCTGCTTAATATCAAAGCTGCTTTGAGCCTCTAGTGCTAGGTTGAAATTAGCATCTAGGTTGGCGGTCAGTGTTTTTAAGCGCAGATTAAGGTCTGTGATTTGTCCCCATTCAGCATCTGATAATAGGGCCGCTTTTAGCGTAGGAGTGCTGGTGATGGCGACGGTTTTCTGCTCAAGATCGGCTGTAGCTGTGGTTTTGTCAGCTTGCAAGGAAAGGTTTTTTATAGAGCGAGTATTAGCTTGCTGTAGCTCATTAATGCTGAGCTGAAGTTGGCTAAGTACAAGCTCTGCTTGCTGCATGTTGGCTTCTAAAGTGAGCTTGGTTTGTAGTTGTAAACGATGAGCGCTTAGGTCATCTAAGCGGTAAACTGGAAGTTTAAGCAGAAGATCGCCATCACTGAGCGTCCCTCTCCATCGTGGTTGGTTACTCAGTGTGACTATGCTTTTAAAATGCAGCTCAGAGGCGCCAAAGGAATCAATATTAAGGGCCAGTTGTTGAGTATTAGAAGGCGCTATATCGGCTGCGGTATTGGCACTAATGAGCAAACGCTCAGGCGCAAACTCAGGTGGAACAAAATCAGTAAATTCTTTACCTATATGGGTAAAAGATAATTGGGTACGAAGGTTTGAGGGTTGCCACAGGCGTTGCGTTGTGGTCGCGTCAATGAAAAGATCACCCGTTATATAGGCATAGTCTTGAATGTCAGCGTCAATAGTTTGGATAGATACTTGCTTTGGCAGCCATTGTTCAAAGGTGCTGAGGTCTAATGGCGAGGCATCGTTATCTTCACTATCCGTTGTAAGGTTAAGCTCATTAAGGTTAAGGCGCAGCTTAGGGTTTTCTATTTCTAGGTGCTGTATAGGTGAAGATGAATACTGCCAAGAAAGTGCTAGTTTTTTAATGTGTAGGCTATTGGCGCTTTGAAAAACCTTTATGTCATGCAGTATGAGCTGATTAAGGCTGAGTTCGCTGCGCTCCCAGTCAAACCGATTAATATGATAGTTATTATTTAGGTGGGCTAACAAAATATGCCAGCCAATAAAGGGTAGGCTAACGAGCACAATAAAAACTATAAGTAGCCAGCGCAGCCACTTATAGCCTTTTGTTTTAGTCGCCTTGGTATTCACAGCCGCTAGTGCAGGTTTCATGTACGCGAACCTTTGAAAGCTCTGGAAGTAAAGGTTTGAGTTGCTGCCAAATCCATTTGCACAGGTTCTCACTGGTTGGGTTTTCTAAGCCTTCTATATCATTTAAGTAGTGGTGATCCAAACGATCATAGATAGGTTGAAAAATAGCTTTAATTTCGGCAAAGTCACGAATCCAGCCAGTATGTGGGTTTACTTCACCTTGGATATAAATTGCCGCTTTGAATGAATGTCCATGTAAACGACCACATTTATGCCCTTGCGGTACGTGAGGAAGCAAATGGGCTGCTTCAAACATAAATTCTTTAAATAATTCCACTGCAAAATCCTAAAAAGTAACAAAGCAATGCTTTAGTTAGCATAAATTGATTGTTTATTATCGTAACATAGCAAAACCTACCATTAATGATAAAGAACAGACGTTAAATAATGTTAAAAGCTTTCTATTATTGGGCGAAAAAACAGTTTCCCCGAGTTGAGATTAGCTTTCAACAGCAGGAAGAGGTGAGTAGCTGCGTACTCAATTACGATCTTGAGCATTATTTGGCTCGATTTACAATTTGGGATGACTTTAGTTGTGTCTGTGAAGTTCTCAGTGTACGTGATGAAACAAATCTCCTGACTGCTCGTTATGAGCTAGAGAATCTAGACCAAGCGCAAGATGCACTGCTCGCCTTTGATCAGTATCTTGGCGCGCTAAAAGCCTTGGTCTGATTTTTAAGCTTGGCTTAAGCATGTTTTAAGTTTGGTTTAAGCTTGTTTTTTTAGAGTAACTCCATCAAGTAAATAACCAATGGAGAGACTAAAATGAAAAAATTAATGACAGCGTGCTTGCTATCGGCTACTACCGTATTAACCGGTGCGGCTTATGCTAAAGACCTAATGCCTGCTGAGGTGGAGCAGCTAACGCAAGCAGGTGCTATTAAAACCTTGGCAGAGCTAAATAACATACTGCTTGAATTACATCCTGGCGCTGTGGTTACGGATGCGGAGTTTGAAACTTCGTCTTTACAGGGTTACGTTTATGAAGCTGAGTTGTATGATGCGCAAGGCGCTGAGTGGGATATTGATCTTAATGCAGCAACAGGTGCAGTGATTAAAAATCAACGGGATTATTAATGCTTAAAAACACGAAAGTGTGGGTGCTAGCCTTAAGTCTGTGCGTTGTCACAGGCTTAGGCGCAAAAGATTTAACGCATGATGATGCGTTACGTTTGCGTCAAGAAGGTGCTATTCGTCCAATTAATGAACTGATGCAAATTGCATTAGCGCGTTATCCTAAAGCCAGTGTTTTAGAGTTAGAACTAGAACAAAAACACGGGCAATTTATTTACGAGTTTGAAATTCTTACGCAATCTGGACAGGTACGTGAGATTAAGATAAATGCCACAACTGGCGAAATCTTAAAAGATAAGGTGGATGACTAATTATGCGCCTCTTGCTTGTGGAAGACAGTGTTGCTTTAGCTGATGAGCTTATGGCTAGCCTACAACAGCAAGGATATGTAGTAGATTGGCTAGCCGATGGACGAGACGCCGCTATACACGGGGTGATTGAGCCTTATGATCTTATTGTTCTCGATTTAGGCTTGCCAGGTAAATCAGGGTTAGAGGTATTAACTGAATGGCGCTCACAAAGTATGAATGCGCCTGTACTGATATTGACGGCACGTAGTTCTTGGAGTGAGCGCATTGATGGTTTAAAAGCAGGCGCGGATGATTATTTAACTAAACCTTTCCATCCGGATGAATTGCTATTGCGTATACAAGCCTTGCTGCGTAGAACACATGGTTTTGCAAATAATAGTCAGCTTGAAGCTGCAGGTTTACTGTTAAACGAAGATCATCAGTCCGTTATTCATAACGGCGAAGAAAAAGAGCTTACTGCTGCCGAGTTTCGCTTGTTGCGTTATTTTATGTTGCACCCTAAACAGTTGTTATCCAAATCTCATTTGGCCGACCATTTGTACGATGGTGAAACCGAACGTGACTCTAATGTGATTGAGGTTCATGTCAACCATTTGCGCCGAAAATTGGGGCGAGATGTTATTGAAACTAAACGCGGGCAGGGATATCGCTTTGTGGGGCAATAATGAAGTTTGTTAAAGCGGCGCCATCTATTCAGCGCCAGCTGAGTATTTCATTGGCGATGATTATTATTGTCCTTTGCGTACTGATTGTGCAGGCTGGATTGTGGGCAGTGGATAAAGGCTTGCGCAGCTTTACTAACAATACACTTATGCAGTCTGCAGAAAGTATTTTAGCCGCGTTAATTCGTAATCCTCAGGCTAATAAAGTGCTTGAACTCAATGATAGGCACTACGATATTGTGTATCAAAAGCCCTTTTCAGGGCGTTATTTTCTGGTCGAGATTGATGGGCAGGTTTGGCGCTCGCGATCATTGTGGGATTATGAATTGCATCCTTTAGTAGAGCGTGGCTTTAGCAATACCTTGATAGAGGGGCCTGAAAATCAACAATTGCTCATTTATCAAGGTAAATATGAGCGTTACCGAAAGCACATTAATGTCACTGTTGCCCAAGACTATAGCCCCATTACAGACAGTATTGCGATGGCGCGTAAGTCGGCTTTTTTTCTGGGGTTAGTTGGTATTGTGCTAGTGCTGCTCTTGCAGCGCCAAGTGCTAAAGAAAGCCTTAAAGCCACTAGCACAAACTTCAGCGCAAATAGGGCAGTTACGACAAGGTCAGCGTGCGCAATTAGATACTAATGTGCCTATAGAGCTTTTACCTGTGGTTGCTGAAATTAATAGGTTATTGACCCATACTGAAGATACATTAAAGCGTTCACGCAATGCCGTAGGAAATCTAGGTCATGCGCTAAAAACACCGCTAGCGGTGTTGGTGAGTTTATTAGCTCGACCTGAGTTTCAGCAGCATCCTGAGCTGCATAACTTAGTCGCAGAACAACTGGAGCAAATTCAACAGCGTGTAGGGCGTCAGCTTAATATTGCCCGTTTATCAGGTGAAGTATTGCCAGGGGCGCATTTTAACTGCCATGAAGAGTTGCCAGCATTAAGACAGATTATGCAAATGGTGCATGGCAAGCATTTATCGCTCACTTGGCAGGCAGCCGAAGGGCTAAGTTTACCTTGGGACAGAGAAGATCTCTTGGAAATGTTAGGCAATTTATTAGATAACGCGTGCAAATGGGCTGCTCATGCTGTGCAACTGCATATTTATGCGACGGAGCAAGCCTACTATTTAATTATTGATGACGACGGCATTGGCATTGACCCAGAGCTACGTCAGCAAGTACAAAATAGAGGCGCGCGCTTAGATGAGCAAACCGCAGGGCATGGCCTAGGCTTAGGTATTGTTTTAGATATTGTGCAATCTATGCAGGGGCAGCTTGAGTTACAAGAAAGCCCGCTGGGAGGCTTGCGTGTGAAAGTCAGCTTACCTAAACGGCAGGATACTTAAAAATTATCTAGCATTTCTTTCGGGATATCTTCTTTTCGACAAAGCATGCATTGCTCTGTCTCAGGGTCAAATACAATAAAAGCTTGCTTGCTTTGTAATGCGCGACTTACACGTTCCACGCGGGTATCTAAGGGCGTTTCATCGCCATTATCAGTGCCGTCACGAGTGACAAAGTCTTCAATTAGCGCGTTGAGTACAGCTTTATCTAGCATTTCGTAGGGAATTAGCATGGGTATTCTGTCAAAAATAAAAGCTATTTTAGTGAATAAACTAGTTTAAAGTGAATATTTTAAAAAATTATGTGCAGTATGAACAAAACAAAAGTTTTTTTGACAGAAACAGCTGCATCAAGCAAAGTACGCGGTTTGTGATTTCTTTCGCATTATAAGTTTGGGGAGAACTGAATGAATGCGGTAATCGTTGCGGTAGGAATTATGCTCATACTGAGCTTGGTTCGAGTGCATGTTGTAGTTTCATTGATTATTGGTGCTGTAGCCGGTGGTTTAGTGGGCGGCTTAGATATCAAGCAAACCTTAGAAGCCTTTCATAATGGCTTGGGTAATGGGGCTAAAATTGCCTTGTCATATGCCATTTTAGGTGCCTTTGCGGTGGCTATTAGTAAATCTGGTATAGCTGATATTCTGGCCAATAATATTCTAAAAATGGTAGGTAAACAGGGCGCTAAAGGCGAGTCTGCGGTGAAGTGGGTGCTTATTAGCATGCTCTTAGCTTCTGCTATTGCCTCGCAGAATATTTTGCCAATACATATTGCCTTTATTCCTCTGATTGTGCCGCCATTGGTGGGCATAATGACACGGCTGCAACTTGATCGCCGCTTAGTTGCTTGTGTATTGACCTTTGGTTTAGTGACAACCTATATGTTCTTACCGGTAGGCTTTGGTGCTATCTTCTTAAATGAATTGTTAGTTCCAAATGTGGCAAAAAGCGGGCTAGATGTCAGCGGGCTGAATGTGATGTATGCCATGCTGATTCCAGCCGTAGGTATGCTACTTGGCTTATTAACGGCAGTATTTTTCTCATATCGCAAAAAAAGAGCCTATAGCACACAAGACCAAGATAAGCTTGTAGCAGAAGAACAAGTAGAGCCTAAAGTTAATGCGTGGGTCATGATTGCAGCCGGCATTGCTGTGGTGATTGCATTTGTTGTTCAGCTAATGCTCGATTCAATGATTATGGGCGCTTTGTCTGGTTTTGTGTTTTTCTCTATTTCTGGTGTGGTTCGTTGGCGAGAAGCCGAAGATTTGTTTACGCAAGGCATGAAAATGATGGCTATGATCGGCTTTATCATGATTGCTGCTGCAGGTTTTGCTAGCGTAATTGAAGCCACAGGTGAAGTAAAAACCTTAGTGGCAGCTTCTGTGGAGTTGATTGGTGGCAGTAAAGCGATTGGCGCATTTGTAATGCTGTTGGTAGGCTTACTTGTTACCATGGGGATTGGCTCATCGTTTTCAACCATTCCAATTATTGCAGTTATTTTCGTACCTATGGCAATACAATTAGGTTTTAGCCCACTGGCTGTATTGTCTATTGTAGGTACGGCTGGCGCCTTGGGCGATGCCGGCTCACCAGCCTCTGACTCAACCTTAGGCCCTACATCGGGCTTAAATATTGATGGGCAGCATGATCATATATGGGATACTGTAGTACCGACCTTTATTCACTATAATATTCCGTTAGTTATTTTTGGCTGGATTGCCGCCATGGTCTTGTAATACCGATAAAGGCGCTAGCAATAGCGCCTTTTTTATATCTGTGATTTTCTTCCAGCTGGGTTGCTAGGCAAGTGAAAATTCCCAGCGTATAGTCTGTTTTTTTCTTATTCTATTTATAACAAGATGATTATTCGCAAAAAACGTGGCTTTTGGCAGCTACTCTTTACTATTCAAGGCTCAGTATTGCCGCGTGTGCTGCCACAAATTTTGGTAGTAACAGCGTTGGGTGTTTTAGCGGTTTTTTTGCATGAACACTTTGCGCAGATTTTTCCTGAGTATTCATTAGCTTCGTTTAGTATCTTAGGCTTAATGCTGTCGTTGTTGTTGGGCTTTCGTAACAGCGCAAGCTATGCTCGTTGGTGGGAAGGTCGACAACAATTAGGCGCTTTAATAATGCACGCTCGCTCATTAGGGCGTATGACCATGTGTTATTTTGATGCCAGTGATCCTAGCCAGGTGAAATTACAGCAAAGCACCATGCAGCGTATAAGAACCTTCTCTACGGTTTTACTATATGGTTTACGTGATAGAGATTTTAAAGACAAAGTATCAGCTAATAACGATCCTTTAGCTGCACATCGGATTTTGTCGGCTAAAAGTCCAGCTGATATGAGTTTACGTTTGATTAGCGAGAATATAGCGCAAGCACGGCGTTTAGGTTTTATTTCAGATATTACGGCGATGGAATTTGAGCGGCTGGTTAGTTTGCTAGCCGATGTGCAAGCTGCTTGTGAGCGCTTGCAAAATACTCCAATTCCTTTTGCGTTTATGTTGCTAGCGCACCGTTTGGCTTATTTGTTTTGTGCGTTATTGCCTTTTGCCTTAGCAAGTACAACAGGGATTGCAACGCCTGTTATTAGTGCGATAGCCGCCTATGCCTTTTTTGGATTAGATGCATTAAGCACAGAGCTAGAAAATCCTTTTGGGGAAAAGCCAAATCAGTTAGCTGTGTATTCTATTGAGCGTACGTTAGAAATTCATTTGCTGGATGCGCAAGGCTTGCCAGTGCCTCCCGCATTACAAGCAAAAGGCACATGGCTTAACTAGATTTTAGTCAATCTCTAGAAATATTGGGGCATGGTCAGATGGCTTTTCCATGCCTCGAATATCGTAATCAACCCCCGCTTTCACTAAGCGACTTTGCAGTGCAGGGCTGGTCATAATTAAATCAATACGTAGGCCGCGTTTGGGCTCATCATCAAAGCCTTTACTGCGATAGTCAAACCAGCTAAAACGGTCATTAACACTAGGATGTAAAACTCGAAAGCTATCTTGCATGCCCCAAAGTTTTAAGCGTCCCATCCATTCACGTTCTTCTGGTAGGAAGCTACACTTGCCAGTACGCAACCAGCGTTTAGCATTATGCTCGCCAATACCAATGTCACAATCTTCAGGGGAAATATTAAAGTCGCCCATGATAGCCAGGTTCGTTTGCGGTGTGAATTGTGTTTCTAGCAAAGCTTGTAAGTCTTGGTAAAATTTTTCCTTGGCGGGGAACTTGATGGCATGATCACGGCTCTCACCTTGCGGAAAATAGCCATTCATTATTGTAATAGTTGCGCCTTTACCGTCATCGTATTCAGCCCAAATAAAGCGCCGTTGGGCATCATCATTATCTGTTGGGAATCCTTTATAAACCTTTAGTGGTTCATGTTTTGAAATAAGTGCGACACCATAATGACCTTTTTGTCCATGATAATGTACGTGATAGCCTAGGTCTTTGATGAGTTGCTCAGGAAATTGAGGGTCGTCTACTTTGGTTTCTTGTAAGCCAATGACATCTGGTTGGTATTTTTCGATGATGGCCTGTAGCTGATGAGGTCTGGCACGCAAACCGTTGATGTTGAAAGAAATAAGTTTCATTGTGTACCCTTAAAAGCCGTCAAGTTTGCAGAATTATCTTATTTGATGAGCTAGTATAGCGAGAAGTGCTATGCTGTGTGCCACATGGTTAACCAACTGGGATGGTTAATGTTATTCAATCACCATGAAGAGATTATTTGTGAAGAAAATGTTGCGATTTTTAACCAGTCTTATTCTGGTAAGCTTTTCTTCAGTGCTTTGGGCACAAAGTAAACTAGAAGTTCGTATTACGCCTAAAAATAGCGCATTAAAAGCTAATATTGAAGCTTTTATTGGAGCTGTCGAAAAGCGTGACTTTGAGGGCTTAGAGCGTTTTCAACGTACGGCTAAGCAGCAGGCTGAGCAAGCTAGTCAAGCCTTAGGCTATTATTCTGCGAAAATTACAGTCAGTGTTAACAAGGATCCAAATACCTTATTAGTTGAAGTGGAGCCTGGTGCACCTGTGCGTTTAACTCACGTTGAAATTCGTGTTGAAGGTGAAGCCGCCAATGTTCCTGAGTTTATTGTGCCCAATAATAAGAAGTTACAAGTAGGTGCTAAGCTAAATCATAGTGTGTATGAAGATGCCAAGTCAGAATTACAAAATCAAGCCTTACGAATGGGTTTTTTTTCTGGCAAATTCTTACAGCACACATTAAAAATTGATCCTATCAATGAGAGCGCAGAAATAGCCTTGGTGTATCAAAGTGGACCCCGTTATAAACTGGGTAAAGTTAGCTTTCCTGATACCGCAAAAATTAATTTAGATTTGCTAGAGCGCTTAATCCCATTTAAAGAGGGCACTAACTATCATTCAGCATTGATTGCTAAACTGAGTCAGAACTTACAAAGTACAGGCTATTTTGAGCAGGTTCGAGTTGACGCTACCGAGCAAGATGCAGATGAAAACTTGGTAATACCCATTAGTGTGGTCTTAACACCTGCCAAGCCGCGTACTATGGGTATTGGTTTAGGTGCTTCCACTGATATTGGACCACGTGCTCGCTTTAGTTGGGAGCGTCACCGTGTTAATTCAGCAGGGCATAAGTTAGGTGGTGATATTGAAGTATCCTCACCCAAACAAAGTGTGACAGGGTGGTATGCCGTTCCTTTAGAAGATCCGCTAAATGATGAGTTACGCTTTTTAGGTGGCTATCAAAAAGAAGAAATGAATGATGCGGACAGCATGAAATATACATTGGGAGCGCAAGTTCGTAAGCAATTAGATAATAAATGGCAGCGTACTTATTTTTTACGTTGGGAACAGGAAACTTTTAAATTCAATAAAGGCTCAGGTAATAATAGCCGTGAGCGCACGTCTCAGTTTTTATTACCTGGTGTTGGTTATTCTATTTTACGCAGTGACTCACCTTTAGATCCTAGTCAAGGGCATCGTTTGCAATTTGATATTGCTACCGGTAAAGAAGGTGTTTTGTCTGATGCTGATGTTGTACGTGCCACGGCTTTGGCAAAAGGCTTGTATACCTTTGCCGATAATCACCGTTTTTTAGGACGAGCACAGATAGGTGTAATTGGTACTAATAATTTTAATAAAATTCCGCCTTCTTTACGTTTTTTTACAGGTGGTGACCAAACTGTACGTGGTTACAGTTATGAAGATATTTCACCACGTGACAGTGCAGGTAACCGTATTGGTGGTCGCTATATGTTTGCAAGTAGCGCCGAGTATCAATATACCTTTGCGCCTAGTTGGCGAGTCGCTGCTTTTATTGATCAAGGTGCAGCCGCTAATAACCTAACAGATTCTATAAAAACTAGTATTGGTATGGGTGTTCGTTGGGTTTCCCCAGTAGGACCGCTGCGTTTAGATCTGGCCAAGCCTATGCATGATAAAGAAAATGGCTGGCGTATTCACTTTTCAATGGGGCCAGAGCTATGAGGTCTTGGTTAAAGAAAATTCTATTTAGCCTTCTAGCGCTAGTGTTAATTATTCCTATAGCACTCTGGAGTGTGCTGTCCACGCAATCAGGCAGTCGCTGGGTTTTATCCATGGTTCCAGGGTTAACCGTTGAACAATTTGAAGGGGCTTTGCTAGATAGCTGGAAGGCAAGCTATCTTAGTTGGCAGCAAGACGAACTGAAAGTTGAAATTGATCAATTAGATTTTCAGTGGCGTGCTAGTTGTTTATGGGATAAGCAAGTATGTATTGATGTATTGACAGCTAACAAGGTTAATCTAAATCTACCCGCCAATGCTGAACCAAATGAGCCTAGTACGGCGCCTGTTGTTTTGCCTGAGTTAGAGCTACCTATTGCGATTTTTTTAAAGCAATTAGCAGTAAATGACTTTTCGCTAAATGGTGAGTCATTACTGCAAGGCTTAGCTGCAAATTTGTCTTGGACTTCAGAGGGGTATGCTATTCATAACCTGACACTTGCCCTAAATGATATTAAAGCGAAAGCACAGGGTACAGTGAATCCAGTGGGGGCGTGGGAAACCTTATTACAACTTGAAGCTGTGCTGCCTATTTCAGAAACCGACAGTATACAGGTGAGTGCACATACTCAAGGTAATCTTAGTCAGTTGCAAGTTGATGCTAACACCTCAGGTTTTATAAATACTCAAGCCAATATCCACTTAGAACCTCTCACGCCAGATCTACCTTTAATGGCAAAACTCAAGGTGCAGCAGTTTTTAGCTGACCCTGAATTACCGCCTTCGTTATTGTTAGAAGAATTAAACTTATCGGCAACAGGTGATCTTGCAAAAGGGTTTAAAGTCTTAGGTCATGGACAATTAAAAGGTGATAAGCACCCTGTTTTATTACAACTGCTGGCAGATATAGGTTTAGAGGGCGCTACAGTTGAACATTTAAATTTAATTCAAGAGCAGCAGGGCTTATTAGGTATCCAAGGTAAAGCCAGCTGGCAGCAGTTATTAACAGCTGACCTAAGCTTAGATTGGCGCCAGTTTAATTGGCTTGAACTCTACCCAATGGATGAGCCGCCAGTCACTGTTGATAGCTTTAAGGCTGCCATTCAGTTGCGTGATAAAATCTACCAAGGTGGTTTTTCTGGTGAGCTTAAAGGCCCAGCAGGAGAGTACTCATTAAGTAGTGAGCTATCAGGCAGCTTTGAGCAAGTGCAGCTTTCTAAACTGACGATTAAAGCAGGCAAAGGGCAGTTAGACGGAACGCTTCACTTAGGTTTTGCCAAGGCTATTGATTGGTTAGCAGAGATTAAAATTAGTCAATTAGATCCGGCTTTTTGGGTTGAGGAGTTGCCTGGCACTTTAGATGGGCATATTCATTCTAAAGGTAAGCTAGAAGGCGAACACTTAGCCTTAACTACTGATGTTGCTGTAAAGGGGAATTTAAGGCGCAGCAATACAAGCTTAACCATTAAGGCACAGGGCACGGAGAGTCATTTAAACCTTAAACAGTTGAGTTTTTTTCTAGGAGAGAACCGTCTAGAAGCTACTGCCCAGCTTCACAATAAGACGCTGACAGCCGACTCTAAGTTGGAGTTTACTCGCTTAGCACAGTTATGGCCTGGCTTATCAGGGCGTCTTGATGGCGTTGCTAAAGCAACAGGAAGTCTGGAACAACCCATTATAAATGGCGACTTCAAAATCAAAAAACTGAGCTACCAAGATCAGCATATTGAGACCCTTAGTTTAATAGCCAACCTTGATAAACATCAGAAAGTCATGGCTAATCTAGACGTACAGGGTATTGTCAGTGGCGATCAGGACTTTGGTCGTTTACAGTTAGAGTTAAAGGGCAGTGAACAACAACATCAGTTAACAACGACACTCAATGGCGCTGACTTGCAGCTGGCTTTAAAACTCGATGGCAAGCTTGATACTAAAGGGAATTGGCAAGGGAGGCTGGGGTCACTCTCCATCAATTCCAGCGGACAAAACTGGGCATTAGCCAACCCGTTGCAAATTGACTATTTAGCGTCTGGTGTACTGACCTTAGAAGCCCATTGTTTGGTCAGTGGGCAAGCCAGTTTTTGTGCAAAAAAACAAAAAATACTTCCTGACTTAGATATTGATTACAGCTTAAAAAACTTTACTTTAGCAAGTTTGCAGCCCTTGTTACCTAAAGGCTTTAAACTCACTGGTGCAGTGAATGGTCGCATTCATCTTCAACTACCTGACTCAGGCCCTTCAGGGGTAATTTTTCTAGATGCCAGCAATGGGCAACTGGATTTAATGGTAGATAACAAAGCCACTCGTTTTAAATGGGGAACATTGCGTTTGGACTCTAATTTGACACCGAATAAGGTTACGGCAGCAGTCGTCTTTAAAGGGCCTAACAATAGTCAATTAGAATTGAATGCACAGATTAACCCCTTAGCCAAAGATAAACCTATTAATGGCTTCTTTACCATTGAAAATGTCGATTTAGCCTTAATCAAGCCCTTTGTGGATGAGGTGGACAAATTACAAGGTAGTCTGCAAGGAAAGGGCAGTATTAGTGGTGGTTTAGAAGCGCCATTAGTGACGGGTAATGTTAGTTTGAAAAATGTATATATCGCAGGTGGGGAGCTACCTGTATCTTTTGAACCTTTGAATTTACAGGCTAAATTGCTAGGTAATTATTTAACATTAGAGGGTCAATGGAAAAGTGGTAAAAAAGGTCAAGGCGCTATCTCAGGTAATATCGCTTGGCAAAATGATTTAAATCTCGCCATTTTAGTAAAAAGCGATAAATTACCTATTGTTGTTGAGCCTTATGCTAACTTGGAAGTAGCCACTGATCTGAAAATCAGCATGGAACATCAACAGTTAAAAGTCGATGGGAAAGTGCAGGTGCCTAAAGGCGCTATTGATGTGCCACAGTTGCCGCCGAGTGCGGTACAGCTTTCTTCAGATGCGCAAATTGTTGGCGTAGAAGTTGAGGAGTCTGACTTTAGGTTAGCAATGAATGTATTAGTTGAGGTGGGCAGTGATAAGTTAACCTTCACAGGTTTCGGATTGAAGGCTAATATTTTAGGGCATATGCAAATCACCGATAACATGGGTGGGCGCGGTACTCTAGAGCTAAAAAATGGGCGTTATAACGCCTTTGGACAAAAGCTTGAGTTGCGCCAAGCCCAGCTTATTTTTGCTGGTCCTTTAAGTGAGCCTTTCTTAAATATTGAAGCGGTACGTGTTACGGGTGATGTAACGGCAGGGCTGCGCTTAACAGGCTCTGCACTACAACCTCAAAGCGAAGTTTTTTCAAGGCCTGCCATGAGTCAAGAACAAGCACTATCGTGGTTGTTAATGGGACGTCCATTAGATGGTGGTGGTGATGGCAATGCGATGGCGCAAGCAGCGCTGGCATTAGGTTTAATGGGTACTTCACCATTGGCATCTAAGCTAGCAGATAAAGTAGGTGTACGAGAGTTCACCTTAGATACTGAAGGCGATGGCGATGAAACCAGCGTAGTGGCCAGTGGACGTATCACGGATAAAATGACATTAAGATATGGTGTGGGTGTCTTTGATCCTTCAACTATTTTGTCGCTACGTTATGAGTTGACCAAGCGGCTTTATGTTGAAGCCGCCAGTGGTATATCCAACTCAATTGATTTCTTTTATAAGCGCAGTTTTTAGTGGTATGAGGTTAAGAGCAAAACTAATACAACGACTGCAGGTGCAATCGAAAAAACACTGTTTATCGTCTAGGTAAACAGTAAACCTCAGGGTTTAAAGGCTAAAAGTCGATAGCGCTTTCAAATAGCTTATCTATCTTGTTTCGCTTAATGTGTTTAGGGTAGGTTTTCTCTAAAGGTTCAAGCAGCAGATCCAAGGCATCACCAATTTGCTCGCGGATAACAGTATCTATCCAATCGCTACGTTTGCTCATCTTTGCAAAAGCAGAACAGAATTCAATAACAAGCTCTTCAGCGATGGCTTGGATATGCTCAGGAGCTGTATTTTCTTGTAGTATCTTGCTTACTTTCTGAGAGAGCACTACAAAAATAGCTGTGGCCTTTTTGCTGCGAGCAGCCGGTATATGCTCATCTCCGTCCCAGCTTCGAAATGGGTTGTTCAGGTTTGCTTCTACCCAATTAGGTTTTCGGCCTTTAGTAATCCAAAGATTAATATCCTTAAATTCCTTCTTCACTTTTTTGGCAGCATCTTCAGGAACACTATCCATCCAAATACACTGAATTGTAGGAAGTTCAGCTTTTGATGGAAATTCTAAACCTGTAAAGCCAAAGACATCTTGCATCGTGAGCCACTGCAAACGAGTCAAACGCTTCAGTTCCCCTATGGCATCTATAGTATGTAAATTTCCCCACAGCCGTAGCGTAGTCAAATGCGGTAAATAAGATACAATAGGTTTCATGAACATGGTAGACGCTTGATTTCTGATATTTAATTCGTCAACAAATATTTGTTGAAAAGCCTCTAAACCTTCAGTGTTGATTGTGCGTATCTGTATTGCTCTGTTGGCGGGATGCGGGATAATTTTTAGATTTTTAGGAATAGTCTGTATAAAGTGAATGCCTTCTAACTCATCAGGCAGATGTAGTGCTTGAAGGCTGTCGCTGTCTATAAAAAGATCTCTAACCCCAGTAGCACTTAAATCTATAGTGATAGCAGGGCAATTTAACCAGGTTAGTTTTGTAACCTGTGGATGTGAGGCAAGAAACTCAATAAGCCCATCTTGTGCTCCTCGTACTTCTAAGCTTGTAAGCGCTAAGGTAGAGAGCAATTCAAAAGGAAGCTGGGCGTCATCTTCCTTTTGCCTGTAATTAGATTCTCTAGCATTAGTTTCTTTGTATCTGTGCTTGAATGTATCAGGCAAACGATCCCACGCTTTTTGTAAGGAAATTTGCAGGCAACAGTAACTCCAACTAGATAAGGTTATTTCCTGCTCTGGCAGTGCTAAAGGCGCAGTATTGCCTACCAAGGTGTAATTTTCTGGGTAATCACCTTCACACCGCTTAAATGTATAACAACCATTCCATGAGTGGTGATCTTTCCAGAAAGGCACGAGCGTAGAAATTTCTGCTGGAGATAAAGGGGTTTGTGCCCAATAATCTAAAGCTAAAAGAATATAGTGTGGCTTTTGATTTGATGCATTGTGCTCAATATTGACCACTTGAAGCGCAGAATATTTTTTCTTTGCATCGTCATAATAATTGAATATATCGCCAATCTTCATAATATAATTTTACTGATTAAATAATAGATGGTCTGTGCGTTCTTAATCTAAACTTAAAGTGCTTAGAGGAAATTATTTAAGTAGAACAAGTCTATATACTACTGATATTTCATGTTGAAAATAGGAAAATATGAGCAATTTTCTTGCTTGTGAACTACCTTACTTAATTGCGCGTATTTGTGTATTTAAGTAAGGTAATTTTTTATAAGCCCATATTGATATTGACGAGTGTTATTTTTATGCTGCTTGTTGTGCTTTGAGCTGTTTTCCTAAGTATTGCAGGCTGTGCCATAGCCAGCTTGGCAATATGTCAGGATCAAGGCTATCAATCAGATTTTTCACGCCTAAGCCTAATTCAGTGTCTCCTGTAATTTGTAACCGGCGACGAAAGAATAAAGTATCTGGGTCTTCTTGGCGGCTAGCTAATGCTAAAAAATCGCGCCAGTTACCTTTGATTTCTACTTCATGGCAAGTATTTTGGGTAATGATTAACTGCTGATGAGCTGTTAAGGTAATGCACCAACTTAAATTCAGATCCCTAATGCTAAGTTTCAGCCAACGTTGTGCAAGCAAATCAAATAAGCCATCTTCAATAGCGCTTTGAAAAAAATGGTTTAGACTTTTTTCTAATGTAAAACGTTGGATTGGAAAAGGAATAAAAGCGGTGATGGGTAAAAGTTTATCGCCTGTTTTCAGCAAGAGCTGTGTTAATTGGTTATGCATGTTGATCTCCTAGGTGAAACATACCTGCTTTCCCATGCCAGTAACCATTGCAGTCATTTGTTGGTAAGGGGGCGCAAGCACCATTGAGTACGGCTTGCCATTGCTTAATAGTCTCTATAAAACCCTCCGCTCTTGGGCTTAAGCGCGCATGAGTAATACCAGCTTGGCGCATAGCTGCTACATCACTAATAAGATTCTGTACTTGACCAGAAAGCGTTTGAATACCATTTAAAGCAAAGAGCTTTTGTTGTTCTTGGCTAAAAACTTCAATGCCTTCTGGGTAGCGAATACAGCAGCGCTTACATTGATCTTTAGGGCGATTTTCTGCGCGTGCAGTAAAACAGCGGGCAGAATAGGCGAGTGGTAAGTGCCCATAGCTAAATACTTCCACTTCAGGGCGTTTAATCCCCAAATCATCTAACTGCGCTAAAGTTTGCTGGATTTGTAATCCCGAGCACTCAACGGGGGCGACCCAGCGTTGCATTCCACAATTAATCAGTTCAGCTAAGGCGTAAGCGTTGTAAATGTTAAGTGCAGGACCTGCGATAAAAGGTAGTTGCTGTTCATGGCAAAAATGCACAGCTGCCATATCATTTGCTTCTATTAAAAAGTCAGTTTGAGAACATAGTTTTTTTAGGCTATTTAACTCAGAGTTTGCTTCTAGTAAAGCTAAGCTGGATAAAACAATTTGTGCATTACTGGTTTGGCTGATAGTGCGTGCTAAAGTAATGTAGTCTTCAAGGGAAAGTTCACGGCGTTTCGCGCAAACAGTTTCACCTAAATAGATACTGCCTAGGTTAAGTTGGCTGAGGGAATGATAAAACGCTTCAACCTTCTCTTTGTGCCAGTAAAATAAAATCGGACCAATAGTCAGCTGCATAATAGCCTCTACTGCCAAGCGCGCTCATAGGCGCCTAAGGTGGTTTGTGAACCTTCTGAAATACCTGCCAGTGCGCGTGTCCATTGTGGGTCAACACTGTAGTTTGCAGGGTTTTGCTCGAATCTATCTAAAGCACTACGCCAAACCTGAGTTACTTTTTCTGTATAAGCTGGGCTGCGCTGGCGACCTTCAATTTTAACGGCTTTAACGCCCATGGCAGCCAGTTCAGGAAGTAAATCCATAGTGTTTAAACTGGTGGGTTCTTCTAAAGCATGGCGAATTTCACCATCTATTAAAAATCGCCCTTTGCACAGCGTTGGATAACCTGCCGCTTCGTTTGTAGTGTATTTATCAATTAATACATCGTTTAAACGTGCTTCCAAGTGGGTAGCTGTTTGTTGCCAGCGTACAGACCCAGCCGGAGAACATACGCCGCATAGGTTAGGTGATTTAGCGGTTAAATAAGAGGATAAGTGACAACGTCCTTCTGCCATGATGCAGAGGCTGCCAAATGCAAATACTTCAATATCAACGGGGCTGTTTTCAGCTACTTGTTTAACTTGCGCAAGAGACAGAACTCTAGGAAGAACGGCTCGTTTAATGTTGTACCCTGTTTGATAAAAACTTAAAGCAGCAGGATTTGTAGCACTGCCTTGTACAGAAAGATGTAGGTTTAAATCAGGATAAGTTTTAGCCGCATAGGCCAGCACAGCAAGGTCGGCTACAATTAATGCATCAACACCTAAGTCAGCCGCTTGATCAACTGCACGTTGCCAGCGTTGCCAAGCAGTGGGGTTAGCAAAGGTATTAATTGCAATATACATTTTGCGTTGCGCTTTACGAATAACGTCTAGCCCCTGTTCAAGGTGCTTGTCAGTGAAGTTTAAACCTGCAAAATGACGGGCATTGGTATCATCTTTAAATCCAACATAAACGGCGTCTGCGCCTTGGCGCACTGCGGCTTTTAAGGCGGGAAGGCTTCCTGCTGGGCAAACCAATTGCATAGGTCTCTCCATAGCGATTGACACTAAGCAAAACTGGCAGAACTGCTTGAAACTGACAGTGTCGCTTGAAACATTTAGGTCATGCTAATGGCTAAAACAAATGTGAGCTTGATAGGTATCAATAACCTTATAAAATTAAGGGCGATTGCTCGCCCTAGGTCATTATCGTTGAATTTCTTTGTCAGCATCTATGCTGTAAGGCAGGTCAAGGAGTTGCAAAGCTAGCCCTTGATCATTGTCTACGATCAGTTGATCGGCTTCAAAGGCTTGCTCAGGCACTATGGCTAGGATCTCTACTTGCTGTGTTTCATTTAAAGCGGCGCTGACGATTTCACCCACAGCACCTTTGCTAGTTGCAGATACAATACTGGTACCTAATTTAGGTAGCTGATCCGTGTTGATTAGAAAACGGTGTAAGTGGCGCTTTAATTTGCCTAAATATTGCATACGAGCCACAATTTCTTGTCCTGTATAACAACCTTTTTTGAAGCTTACGGCATCTAGTGCAGGCATGTTAAATAGTTGTGGAATAAAACTGTCGCTAGTGTTTGCGTTAACTAAGCCAATGCCGGCACGAATTAACCCCAGCTTCCAGAAGTTAAGATCGGTTTCTTGCATATGGTTCGCTAAACGTTTATGTAAGCAGGCAGCATAATCAGCATCGGCCCATAACTCACAATGGTCATCATTAATACGTATAGCGAGCATTTGGTTGGCATGGGCTACACTATTGGCTTGCTTAGCTAACTCAATGCCCAGCACCTCTAACATTGGCTCAGGCTGATACAAGCCAAAACGTACCCATTGTTCAGTGGCATCAGTTAGTGTTGATTTGGAAAATACAGCGTATTTTTTTAATTCATTGAGCTGTAATTCAACTAAGCTTTTATCCATGGCAAGCAAATAGCCATCGGCTTCTTGCACTATTCTAAAGTTAGATAACATGCGTCCTTTTGGGGTGCAGCGAGCACCTAAGCTGGAACGTGCATCATCTAGGTAATTGAGGTTACAAGTAAGTTGTCCTTGTAAAAACTGTTTCGCATCAATGCCGCGAATAGATAGCAGACCTTCATGGGATAATAAGGTAAAAAGTGGGGTACTACTCATGATAGTCTCTCAAGTTAATTTGCATAGGCTCATCATAGAGTGCAAAAGATCAGTTGTCAGCGGGTGCGGTTCGCATTCTAGTCGCTTATACTAAGGAAATTGCTAAGGAGTCTGATAATGGTTGCTGAAAATGATTTAAAACGTCTTATGTGGCATAGTCGTCGTGGCATGCTAGAGCTGGACGTCTTGTTAGTGCCTTTCACTGAGCAGGTTTATCCTACATTAAGTGAAGAAGATCAAGCACGTTACCGCAAGCTGATTAACTGTGAAGACCAAGATATGTTCGGTTGGTTTATGCAGCGTAATGAGCCAGAAGATCCAGATTTGCGTCATATAGTGCGCATGATGCTTGACCGTGTCCAGCCAAAATAAAAATTTTATTTGCCGCTGGCAAGCTTGCAAGTATGACTTAGCTTGCAGGCTTGCTATCTATAGCTGCGCCTTTATTGCGCCTTGGTTAACGCGCTTAAGTATAGGGCAGATCATTGCGGTAAATTTACTCTTATTATTCCTCGTATGGCTAGAAGTTAAGACGCAAAAGAATAAAAGAGGTGCCATTCGTTATGTTAAAGAACAATGGTTTATTTATAAGAAAAATACTTGGCAGCCGATTAGCATAGATGGCAAAACAGTCCTTTGGGCGTTTTTAGTAGTAGTCGTTTATCGACAGCCACACAGTACCCTTTGCCATACAGTTGTAATCTGGAAAGCCGCAACATCATTGCAAGAATTTAAGCGTTTGCGCGTATTTTTACGCTTTGCCCGTTAACACCTGGTGTTAATACAGTGTCTATTGCTTGTGTCTTGGTTTCAGGGTGATCCAAGGTAAAATGCAGCCCGCGGCTTTCTTTACGTTCAATAGCGCAGCGAATAATAAGTTCAGCTACCTGGGCTAGATTGCGTAATTCAATTAGGTCGCGACTGACCTTATAGTTACTATAAAACTCATGAATTTCTGCTAAGAGCAGTTCTATTCGGTGCAAAGCCCTTAATAAGCGCTTATCGGTACGGACTATGCCAACATAGTTCCACATAAAACGCCGGAGTTCGTCCCAGTTATGGGCAATAATGACATCTTCATCAGAATCTGTTACTTGGCTGGCATCCCATGTGGGAAGTTGCTCTGGCATAGAGCTGGCTTCAAAGGTTTGGCTAATATGGGCGGCACTAGATTGTCCGTACACAATGCATTCTAACAATGAATTACTGGCTAATCGGTTGGCACCATGTAGTCCAGTGAAGCTGGTTTCGCCAATAGCATATAAATTATTAATATTCGTTAGTCCATGCTGATCTACCTTAACGCCACCGCAGGTATAATGTGCAGCAGGAACAACAGGTATGGCTTGTCGCGTAATATCAATAGAAAAATCTAAGCAACGCTGATAGATCGTAGGAAAATGCGATTTTATAAAGTCTGCAGGCTTATGGCTGATATCTAAATAGACACAATCAATGCCTAGCCGCTTCATTTCATGGTCAATTGCCCGGGCAACAATATCGCGAGGGGCTAATTCCAAACGAGGGTCAAAACGCTGCATAAAAGGCTCACCGTTGGGGAGTCGTAACAACGCGCCTTCACCACGTAAGGCTTCACTAATCAAAAAGTTTTTCGCTTGCGGGTGATACAGGCAAGTAGGGTGAAATTGGTTGAATTCAAGGTTGCCTACTTGGCAGCCTGCACGCCATGCCATTGCAATACCATCGCCAGAGGCACCATCAGGGTTACTGGTATAAAGATAAACTTTAGCTGCTCCCCCCGTAGCCAGCACGGTAAAGCGAGCTGCATGAGTGTCCACTTGCTGAGTTTTTAAATTTAAAATATAAGCGCCTAAGCATTGATTGCCTGAGCGTTTGAGCTTGTTACTGGTAATCAAATCTAACGCCACTTGATTATCCAATAGCTGAATATTAGAGCGTTGTTTTACTTGTTCAAGCAAGGTTTTGAAAATAGCTGCACCTGTAGCATCAGCAGCATGGATGATGCGGCGAAAGCTATGACCACCTTCACGGGTTAAGTGAAAGTTAAAACTAGAGTCGTCTATATTATCAGTTGGTGTAAAAGGCACCCCTTGCTGAATCAGCCAATGAATGGCTTTACTGCTATTTTCAATGGTAAAGCGTACAGCGTCTGGATCACATAATCCCGCACCAGCAATCAGGGTATCATCTAAATGCGCATCAACACTGTCTGCTTCATCAAGTACGGCGGCAACGCCTCCTTGTGCCCAATAGGTCGAACCATTAGCAAAGTCACCTTTACTAATAACAGCTACCTTGAGCTCAGAAGGTAAATTGAGTGCAGCGGTTAAACCGGCGGCGCCACTACCAATGATAAGTACATCGTGCTTTATGTGTTGGCTCATGTTGATACATCCACAAAAGGGGTAACAATAGTATATGCTTGTAATGGGTAGAAAAAACATTGAGATTTATGTGGGAACTTTTTGAGCAATACTTACTCAATACAGATGTGCATAATAAAGTGTTAAGATTTCTATCAAAGTTTTTATGCGCAGGTTGCTTTTACGTAAGGTTTTACCTGGTTACTTAGCCGATTTACTGGCGCGTAAAGTAGACCTTTTTATTTTGAGGAGTGTACATGACGCCTGATGAAGACCAGAAACTGGTTGAGCGCGTCCAAAAAGGTGATAAGCGCGCATTTGATATGTTGGTGCTCAAATACCAGCACCGTATTATGGGATTAATAGTTCGCTTTGTGCATGATCCACACGAAGCGCAAGACGTAGCTCAAGAAGCTTTTATTAAAGCCTATAGAGCCTTAGCTAATTTTCGTGGTGATAGTGCCTTTTATACCTGGTTATACCGTATTGCTATCAACACAGCTAAGAATTATTTGGTCTCACGCAATCGACGTCCACCAAGTAGCGATGTTGATGCTGAAGAAGCAGAATTCTTTGAGGGTGATCATGCACTAAAAGACATGGAATCCCCAGAGCGACTAATGTTACGTGATGAAATTAATGACACTGTACAACGTAGCATCCGTCAGTTACCTGAAGATTTACGTGTTGCCTTAACTTTACGTGAGTATGAAGGGCTAAGTTATGAAGATATTGCAGCGGTTATGCAATGTCCAGTTGGAACTGTGCGCTCGCGAATTTTTCGTGCGCGAGAAGCAGTTGATAAAGCTTTAAAGCCGTTGTTGCATGAAGCTTAATGTTTGGTGAGAGCCAAGTGAGGTTTGCAATGAATAATGAAACTCTACAGCAGTCAATTTCTGCATTAATGGATAACGAGGCGGATGATCTTCAGCTGCAGCGCGTCCTAAAAGACATTGACGATACTGAAGTGCGAGCAACATGGTCACGTTACCATATGGCGCGTGCTGCAATGCGCCAAGAGTTTGTTATGCCGCAAGTAGATTTGTCATCAAGCATCATGGCAGCTATTGAGAATGAAAACTTTGATCAGCAAGCGCCTATAGCAGCAAGCACTAAAAAATCTCGTCCATTACAGGTGATGGGGCGTTTTGCGGTGGCTGCGTCTGTAACACTGGCGGTTCTGGCTGGAGTACGCTTTTATAATCAAGATGCCGTTAATACAGCAAAAATGGTTGCACACACTCAGGAAGTAACGCCTGTTAATGATGTGAAATTGCCGCCGCTGGTTGAGCTGGCAGGTTTTAATCGAGATAACAGTTCTCCCTCACCTATTGCCGAAGTAGTCAGCGGGCAAACATGGTATGAACAGCGCTTACCTGAATATTTTCGTCGCCATGCACAACAGGCTCCCGCGCAAGCAAACGAAGTTGGTATCCCATTTGCTCGTGCAGCGAGTGTAGAAGGGAATTAATTTATGCGATTAGCTGCTTTGAGTCTGGCTGTTTTTTCGACTCTAGCTGTAGCGCAAGGCGCACCTGATCAACGAGCAAATGATTGGCTGGAGCGTTTTCAGCAGGCTCCCACTGAGCATGATTACAAGGGAATCTTTGTTTACGAACGTCAGGGCGTTTTTTCCACGCATCAGGTCTGGCATCAGATAAGTGAGAAAGGTGTAAGCGAGCGTTACTTACAGCTCAATGGGCCTGCTTATGAAGTGGTTTATCAAAATGCTCAGGTAGTTTGTTCTAGTGCTGATCAAGAAGCCACGGCTACCCCAGAACGCTTAAGTGCTTCAATTAAGTTAGAAAATAAGCAGCTTGCTCGTTTCTATGCGCCAAGTATTTTAGGTTATTCACGCGTGGCTGGACGCAATACGATAGTGTTGTTGTTGATGCCACGAGATCAGCATAGATACGCCTATGAGCTCTATCTTGATGAACAGACATCTATTCCTTTGATGTCGTTAATGCTTACTTCTGAAGGGCAATTGTTAGAGCGCTTTCAATACGCTAGCTTTGAACTGGCAGATATAGATTTAACACACATTAAAGGCAGTGAGAGCTGCATTGTTTCACCCGTTAATGAGGCAACGCCTGTTTCCTTAGACTGGGTGCCTGCTTGGCTTCCAACAGGCTTTTTACTGCACAGTGCAATGCAAGAGTTTAATCAGCAAAAGCAACCTAGTTTTACCAGCTACTCTTACACTGATGGGTTGGCGAGTTTTTCTGTATTTGTGGAACCACTCCATGGTGAGGTGGCAGAAGATATTCTGCTGCAAGTGGGGCCTACAGCTATTGCAGCGCGTAAAGTTTGCGCTGGAAAAAGAGATGTAATGGCTACTGTTGTCGGAGAAATACCTATTGGGACAGCAGAGCGTATTGCTATTTCAGTTTGTTCAGAAGAAAAATAATGATAGAAGAACAAGCTATTGTTATAAAACAAGAAGCCAACTCAGTTTGGGTTGAGGTTACGCGCAGTGGTACTTGTACGAGTTGCTCTTTAAAGGCTGGTTGTGGTCAAGGTTTGGCTCAGACACTAAATCTTCATAAACAAAAAAATATCATACGTGTGCTTTGTGATTTGCAACTATCTATTGGTGATACTGTCATTATTGGTATTCCAGAAAATTTACTCATACAAAGTTCAGTAGTAGCTTATCTTATGCCTTTATTGGCTTTTTTTAGCTTTGCTATTATAGGGGCTTTCTATGAATTATCTGAGCCTTTCACTATAGTGTTAAGTGGTTTAGGCTTTGTTTTGGGCTTATTGGTTGTGCGTTGGTATGGGTGTCGGTATAAGGATAATTCCTCTATGCAGCCTATTGTTTTACGAGCACAGCTCTCTTTAGAAAAACGCTAATTGAATTGGATTTGAGTTGGAGAACGGTTAGATGTCGAAAATAAAATCGTTATTTGTTGCCAGCGCAACTGCATTTTTCTTACTTGTAAGTCATCCTGTGCGTGCAGAGCTGCCTGATTTTACTAAGCTGGTTGAGATGGCTGCGCCTGCTGTTGTCAATATTAGTACCAGACAAAAAGTAGATGCTAGGATGGCGGATATGGAAATGATGCCATTTATGGGGCCGGATATGGAAGGCTTGCCGCCTATTTTTCAAGAGTTTTTTGAAAGAAGCATCCCACGCGTACCGCGCGGCCAAGGTGCGCCTCGTGGTCAGCAGCGCGAAGCACAATCATTAGGCTCAGGTTTTATTATTTCATCAGATGGTTATATTTTAACCAACAACCATGTGATTGCTGATGCTGATGAAATCATTGTGCGCTTATCGGATCGCAGCGAGTTAGAAGCTAAACTGATAGGCACAGATCCACGTACAGACGTAGCTTTACTGAAAGTTGAAGGCAAGAATTTACCCACGGTTAAAGTAGGTAAGTCCAACGAAATTAAAGTGGGCGAGTGGGTATTGGCTATTGGTTCGCCTTTTGGTTTTGATCATTCAGTAACGAAAGGGATCGTTTCAGCTAAGGGGCGTAATTTACCCAATGAAAACTATGTGCCTTTTATCCAGACGGATGTTGCAATCAATCCAGGTAACTCAGGCGGTCCATTATTTAACTTGCAAGGTGAAGTGGTAGGTATTAACTCCCAGATTTTTACCCGCTCTGGTGGCTTTATGGGGTTATCATTTGCTATTCCTATGGAAGTTGCTATGGATGTCGCTAACCAGCTAAAAGAAACAGGCGCAGTAGATCGTGGCTGGCTGGGTGTAGTGATTCAAGAGGTTAATAAAGACTTAGCAGAGTCTTTTGGCTTAGAAAAACCTTCTGGCGCATTAGTGGTACAGATTGTAGAAGATGGCCCTGCGGCGCAGAGTGCTTTGCGTGTAGGGGATGTCATTCTTGAATTAAATGATCATCCTGTGGTGATGTCGGCTGATTTGCCTCATTTAGTAGGGGCTTTAAAATCAGGAGCAACGGCTAAGATGTTAATTATGCGTGATGGTAAAAAGCAAAACATTAATGTCAAAGTGGGGGCTATGCCTTCAGATCCTAAAATGGCTGTTACTAAAGGAAAATCTGCAAATAGCGTGGACAACCGTTTAGGTATTAGTATTGTTGATTTAACAGCAGAGCAGAAAAAACAAGCAGGAATCAAAAAAGGTGTAGTTATCAGTCAGGTATCTAATGGTCCAGCAGCTATGATGGGCTTGCGAGCAGGCGATATCATTACGCATTTAAATAATCAACTCATTGAGTCAGCAGAGCAGTTTTCCAAAATAGCTAAAGACTTACCTCCGAAACGCTCTATTTCAATGCGAGTATTGCGAGATGGGCAGGCGAGTTTCTTAACCTTTAAACTGAACTAGATACAGAAAAAAGCGGCGATTAAGCCGCTTTTTTTATGAATAACTTTTCAACTTGCTCAGCTTGGGTGACGTAAAGATAAAAAATCATGTAAACTCCGTTCCTATTTTCTCTTCACCGGCACTGGGCCGTAAGACTTAACTGGGTGATGTTCTGTGAGTGACTTAAGTCATATCCGAAATTTTTCTATTATTGCGCATATTGATCATGGTAAATCGACCTTAGCTGATCGTTTTATTCAAATTTGTGGCGGCTTATCTGATCGTGAAATGGCAGCTCAAGTGCTTGATTCAATGGATCTTGAGCGTGAGCGCGGCATCACTATTAAAGCGCATAGCGTAACGCTAGATTATAAAGCGCAAGACGGTAAAGTTTATCAGCTAAACTTTATTGACACTCCTGGTCACGTTGACTTTACCTATGAAGTGAGCCGCTCGCTAGCTGCTTGCGAAGGCGCATTATTGGTAGTAGACGCTGGCCAAGGTGTTGAAGCGCAATCTGTAGCTAACTGCTATACCGCCATTGAGCAAGGGTTGGAAGTGATGCCTGTGCTCAATAAAATTGACTTACCACAGGCTGATCCTTTACGT
This sequence comes from Pseudomonas sp. F1_0610, assembly GCF_047470865.1. NCBI lineage: Bacteria > Pseudomonadati > Pseudomonadota > Gammaproteobacteria > Pseudomonadales > Pseudomonadaceae > Pseudomonas > Pseudomonas sp. F1_0610. The sequence goes on along the minus strand of NZ_JAZDRH010000019.1, from coordinate 20,486 downwards.
GTTCAAGAGGAAATTGAGCATGTTATTGGTATTGATGCCACCGACGCTGTTACTTGTAGCGCGAAAACGGGACTGGGTGTAGATAATGTACTAGAGCGTCTAGTACAGGTTATACCGTCTCCAGAAGGCGAAATTGATGCACCTTTGCAAGCATTAATTATTGACTCATGGTTTGATAATTATTTAGGTGTTGTGTCACTGGTTCGCGTCAAACATGGTTGCGTTAAAAAAGGCGATAAAATTTTAGTTAAGTCGACTGGTAAAGTGCACCAAGTAGATAGTGTAGGCGTGTTTACACCTAAGCATACGCAAATGGCCAACCTTAAAGCTGGCGAAGTTGGTTTCATTATTGCGGGTATTAAAGAGATTCAAGGAGCCCCCGTTGGTGATACGCTGACACTATCCAATACTCCAGAAGTTGATATGCTGCCTGGTTTTCAGCGCATCAAGCCACAGGTTTATGCAGGTTTGTTTCCTGTCAGCTCAGATGATTTTGAAGATTTTCGCGATGCGCTAGAGCGTTTAACGCTAAATGATGCTGCGCTGCAATATGAGCCTGAAAGTTCAGAAGCTTTAGGTTTTGGTTTTCGCATAGGCTTCTTGGGTATGTTGCATATGGAGATCATTCAAGAGCGTTTAGAGCGCGAATATGATCTTGATTTAATTACCACAGCGCCGACTGTTGTCTATGAAACTGTCATGAAAAATGGCGATGTGATTTATGTCGATAACCCGTCACGAATGCCTGATCCAGCAGGTATTCAAGAAATGCGCGAACCTATTGTAAAAGCGACTATTTTGGTACCTCAAGAGCATTTAGGTAACGTGATTACCTTGTGTATTGAAAAACGGGGTGTGCAAACTGATATGCACTTCTTAGGTACGCAGGTCCAAGTGGTTTATGATCTGCCTATGAATGAGGTCGTATTAGACTTTTTCGATCGCTTAAAGTCGGTTAGTCGTGGTTATGCTTCTTTAGATTATTCTTTTGATCGTTATCAGGCAGCTAATCTATCTCGTTTAGATGTGTTGATTAATAGCGAAAAAGTAGATGCCTTAGCTTTAATTGTGCATCGTGATAAAGCCGTCCATAAAGGGCGCTTGCTAACAGAAAAAATGAAAGAGCTGATTCCGCGGCAAATGTTTGATGTGGCCATTCAAGCAGCATTAGGTGGACAAGTTATTGCGCGTACAACAGTTAAAGCCTTACGTAAAAACGTATTGGCTAAATGTTATGGCGGTGATGTAAGCCGTAAACGTAAACTGTTGGAAAAACAAAAAGCAGGTAAAAAACGCATGAAGCAAGTAGGTAATGTGGAAATACCACAAGCCGCCTTCTTGGCTGTATTACGTGTAGATGAGTAGGGATTATGACATTAGATTTTGCTTTAATACTTTTTATTGCGACTGTTGTTTGCGGATTATTAGCGTTATTTGACCGTATAGTGCTTGCGCCTAAACGTGTCAAGGCTATTGCTCAATATGAATCACAAGTTAGTCAAAGCAGAGAAGAAGATTTAGCAGCTCTAAAAAAAGTTCCTGTTCTGGTGGAGTACGGGAAGTCTTTTTTTCCTGTACTGGCCGTTGTTTTTGTCTTGCGTTCATTTTTATTTGAGCCATTTCAGATTCCTTCAGAGTCGATGGTGCCTACATTAAAGGTTGGCGATTTTATTGTCGTTAATAAATTTTCTTATGGTATTCGACTGCCAATTATTGATCAAAAAATTATACCCACAGATGAGTTAAAGCGCGGTGATGTTGTTGTGTTTAAATATCCCGTTGACCCAAGCCTGCACTATATTAAACGAGTGGTAGGTTTGCCAGGTGATGTTGTTACCTATACGCGGGATAAGCGCCTTGTTATTAATGATCAGCTTATTGATGAGCGTTTTTTAAAGTATGAAACAGGCAGTTTTGAAAATATTGCTTTGTATGAAGAAACATTAGGTGATCATAAACACACTATTCGCAAGTTATTATCAAGTAATATACGCGAAGCTCAAGTATTTAAAGTGCCAGACGGAGAATATCTGATGATGGGCGATAATCGCGATAATTCACTAGATAGCCGTGCTTGGGGCTTTGTGCCTGACAAAAATATTGTAGGTAAAGCATCTGTTATTTGGATGACATGGCCTACGCCGAAGTTTACAAACTTACCGTCATTTTCACGTGCCGGTGCAATTGAATAATTAGGGATAATCATGAAAACAATTAAGCAACAAAAAGGTGCAACCTTGTGGGGAACGCTATTCGTATTGGCCGTTGTCGGTTTTTTTGCGATGGTTACAGTAAAGTTAGTGCCTTTTTATATGGATAATTTGTCCATTGAAAAGATTATCAAAGGCGCCGAAAAAATTTCTAAAGAAGGTTCGCCTATTGATACAGTAGATGCTTTTTATACATATGTAGAAAAAAGCTTACCACTTAACAATATTAGAGACTTGAAGGTTGATGATATTATGAAAGTGGAGCAAGTTGGTGGCGAGTTTGTAGTTAAATTAGACTACGAACGTAAAACCCCACTAGTAAAGAATATTGGTGTGGTGATGACCTTTAATCAAGAATATCGTGTGCGTGTACAGTGAGTGAACCTCTAAATAGGCTTGAGCGCAAGCTCGGCTATCAATTTAAAGATTTAAGCTTGTTAACTATTGCGGTAACTCACCGCAGTTTTTCGGGTAAAAATAATGAGCGCCTAGAATTTCTAGGCGACTCTATTCTTAACTTTGCGGCTGGCGAAGCTTTATTTAAACGATTTCCTCAGGCACGTGAAGGGCAGCTTTCGCGCCTTAGGGCACGCCTCGTAAAAGGAGAAACGCTGGCTATTTTAGCCCGTGGCTTTAACTTGGGTGATTATTTACGCTTAGGTTCGGGAGAGTTAAAAAGCGGCGGTTTTCGGCGTGACTCCATATTGGCAGATGCGGTAGAAGCAATTATTGGCGCTATCTATCTTGATTCGGGTATGGATGTGGCGCGTGAGCGTGTTTTAGCATGGTTAGAAGATCAATTCTCAAGTTTAACGCTAGTTGATACTAATAAAGATCCTAAAACACGTTTACAAGAGTTTCTTCAATCACGAGGCTGCGATTTACCAGCGTATGATGTGATTGATATTCAAGGAGAACCTCATTGTCGTGTATTCTCTGTTGAGTGTGGTATTAGTTTGTTAAAAGAAAAAACCTTTGGTTCTGGTTCTAGTCGCCGTATTGCAGAGCAAGCTGCAGCAGGTGCTGCCTTGGTAGCTTTAGGTGTGGAAAATGGAGCTCAGCATGAGTGAAGTTGTTAGCCGTTGTGGTTATATTGCGATTGTTGGGCGCCCTAATGTAGGAAAGTCTACATTAATCAACCATATTCTAGGTCAAAAATTAGCCATTACCTCGCGTAAGCCTCAGACAACCCGGCATAATATGCTGGGTATTAAAACACAAGGGCAGGTGCAAGCTATTTATGTGGACACGCCAGGTCTGCATAAATTTAATGAAACAGCATTAAACCAATACATGAATCGTAGCGCATCACAAGCATTACGTGATGTGGATGTGGTGGTCTTTGTGGTTGATCGTTTACGTTGGACGGATGAAGATGAGTTGGTATACAACAAAATCCGTCATATGCCTTGCCCTGTTTTTGTTGCGGTCAATAAAATTGATCGCATGGAGGATAAAGCGGAGTTGCTGGCTCACTTATCTTGGTTGGCTGAAAAATTACCTAATGCAGAGATAGTTCCTATTTCCGCACTACAAAGCAGCAATGTAGAGACTTTGGAAGCCTTGGTGACTGCCTGCTTACCAGAAAGTGAGCACTATTATCCTGAAGATCAGATCACAGATCGTTCCAGTCGTTTTCTTGCTGCAGAAATTGTGCGTGAAAAAATTACACGCCAGTTAGGTGCAGAGCTACCTTATCAAATGACAGTAGAAATCGAAGACTTCAAGCAAGAAGGGCGCATTTTGCATATTCACGCGCTGATTCTGGTTGAGCGTGATGGCCAAAAGAAAATTTTAATTGGTGCTAAAGGCGAACGTTTAAAATTAATTGGTCAAGAAGCGCGTAAGGATATGGAGCTATTGTTTGGCTCAAAAATTATGCTTAATCTTTGGGTTAAGGTGAAATCTGGCTGGTCCGATGATGAACGAGCGTTGCGTTCATTAGGTTATCTGGACTCCTAGAGGCGAGTTATGCTGTCGGCCTATGTTTTGCATAGTCGGCCTTATAAAGAAAGCAGCGCGCTCGTTGATCTTTTCACTGAACAAGGCCGCATGCGAGCGGTCTTGCGTGGCGCTCGCTCTCAAAAAGGTTCACAAATACGCCCTTTCTCATTACTCGAAATAGAATTAAAAGGCCGGGGCGAACTAAAAAATATTGCACAACATGCGTCTATGGGCCCGCTCTTGTTATTGCAAGGCACTACTTTATTTTGTGGCTTATATTTAAATGAGTTATTAGTGCGTTTACTTGCCTTAGAAGACCCGCAGCCTATTATTTTTCAGCAATATCAAAGTAGCTTAATAGCATTGGCTAATAATTATCCTGTGGAGCCTTTATTGCGAACTTTCGAATGGCGTTTGTTAGAGCAGCTAGGATATGGTTTCTCACTGACTCATGATGCCCAAGGCGCTACTATAGATGCTACTCTTTGGTATGCTCTAGTGCATGATACTGGCTTTGTTATGCAGGCGCAGCTAAAGCCAGGCGCTTTTAAAGGTGAAGATTTGTTAGCCTTAGCACAAGCGCAGTGGCAGGATAAACGAACACTGATAGTGGCAAAACGTTTAATGCGTCAGGCGCTGGCTCCATTATTAGGCACTAAACCACTAGCTAGCCGTGAGCTTTTTATGGGTTTGAAGGATATTTAACATGAATCTTGAAAAACGAATTTTACTGGGTGTCAACATTGACCATATAGCTACTGTGCGTCAAGCACGTGGTACAAACTATCCTGATCCTGTTAAAGCAGCTCTAGATGCAGAGCAAGCAGGTGCCGATGGCATTACTGTGCATTTGCGCGAAGATCGTCGCCATATTCAAGATCGAGATGTTCGTGTACTTAGTGAAGTGCTTAAAACACGGATGAACTTTGAGATGGGCGTTACCGAGGAAATGCTCAGTATTGCTGAGGAGTTACGTCCACATCATGCCTGTTTTGTGCCTGAAACTCGCCAAGAATTAACCACTGAAGGTGGGTTAGATGTTGCCGGGCAAGAACAACGGATTGCGCAAGCAGTTGCTCGAATGCATCAAGTAGGCACTCAGGTTTCTCTTTTTATTGATCCGGATAAAGAGCAGATAGCTGCCGCTCAACGAGTGGGCGCCAATATTATTGAATTGCATACAGGGCGTTATGCTGAGGCTGCTACAGAGGCGGAGCAAGCGCAAGAACTTGAGCGTATTACGCAAAGTGTGACCTATGCACGAGGCTTAGGATTATGTGTTAACGCAGGGCATGGATTGAACTATCAAAATGTAGAGCCTATTGCCGCCATTGAAGGCATTAATGAATTAAATATTGGACATGCCATTGTTGCTCATGCGCTATTTGTAGGTTTTCCTCAGGCGGTAAAAGAAATGAAAGCGCTAATTATTGCCGCTAGCCAACGTTAATTGCACCGGAAAAATCTTGGTTATTCTAAATAGAAATAGCGTATGTTTTATGACTAGTTATTCATCTTTAGTCTTAAAATTAAATCATCACGTGCATTTTTATAATGCACGTGCATAATAATTTTTTCCTAAACTGACTAGGTAGTCTTTTTATGCAGAAAGAGCCGCGCAAAGTACGGGAGTTCCGCCGTCGCGAACAAGAAATATTAGACACGGCATTAGCGCTGTTTTTAGAGCAGGGTGAAGACAGTGTTACGGTAGAAATGATTGCTGATACTGTGGGTATTGGTAAAGGAACCATTTATAAGCATTTTAAATCGAAAACAGAAATCTATTTGCGGTTAATGCTAGATTACGAGCGAGAGCTAAATGAGCTATTTCAGTCGAATGTGGTATCGACTGACAAGGAAGCTTTATCGCGTGCTTACTTTGCATTTCGTATGCGTGATCCGCAACGTTACCGCTTATTTGATCGTTTAGAAGAAAAGGTAGTCAAAGGTCACCAACTACCTGAAATGGTTGAGCAGCTACACAGTATCCGTAAATCCAATTTTCAGCGTTTAACTCAGCTTATTGAAGCACGTATTGATGAAGGTAAGCTGGAAGATGTCCCACCTTACTTCCACTATTGTGCAGCATGGGCTTTAGTGCATGGTGCGGTAGCCTTATTTCACTCACCGTTCTGGAATCAAGTGTTAGAAGATCAAGAGGGATTCTTCCAGTTCTTGATGGACATTGGTGTGCGTATGGGGAATAAACGTAAGCGAGAACATGAGCCTAAATGAATCACGCCTTTCCCATCCACTATATTGAGCCAGTGTTTCGCCCACCCAGTGAGGCCAACTCATTAATATTGCCTGTTACTAACGGTTGCTCTTGGAATAAGTGTACGTTTTGCGAGATGTATACAGCACCTCAAAAAAAATTTCATGTGCGTAACGAGCAACAGGTGATAGAGGAAATACGCAAAGCGAGCGAACTCTTAGCCGTGCGCCGTGTGTTTTTAGCGGATGGGGATGCACTGGCGTTATCAACGCGACGCCTAATACCTATTTTGCAAGCAATACAAGAATACATGCCAACGGTGCAACGTGTTTCCAGCTATTGCTTGCCCAGTAATGTGAAAAATAAATCGGTTGATGAGTTAAAAGAACTGGCAGATTTGGGCTTAAAGTTAGTTTATGTTGGCTGTGAGTCAGGTGATGATGCTGTGTTAAGTTGGGTTAATAAGGGCGAAACTTTTGCCTCTTCAGCAGAGGCGCTCAATAAATTAGCTCAAGCAGGTATATCGCGGTCAGTGATGATTTTAAACGGCCTAGGTGGACAAGCGCTCAGTGAGCAGCATGCGAAAAACTCAGCCCGCTTGATGAATGAAACGCAGCCTGAATACTTATCCACCTTAGTGGTGAGTTTTCCTTTGGGAACTCAACGTTTTGTCGATGCCTATCCCGATTTTCTCCCCTTGACTCAAGCGCAGTTATTTCATGAGCTAGAACATATGCTGTCTAGCCTCACATTGAATAATACGATTTTTCGAAGCGATCATGCTTCAAACTATCTTGTGCTTAAAGGCGTATTAGGCAAAGACAAAGAAAAGCTCTTAGCTCAGATTCGTCAAGCAATTGAAAGACCGCAGCAAGTTCCTTTACGCCAAGAGTGGCAACGTGGTCTGTAGTTCGAGGGCAGCATGCAAAATTTACAAGCCTTAAATGAATTAGCCCTTGCTGGGCAAGCACCCCATGAAGAAAAGCTAACGTGGAACCCAGCTTTTGGCGGTGACATTGATATGCAAATTATGGCTGATGGGCGCTGGTTTTATCAAGGCGGGGAAATCAAACGTCAAGCAATGCGGTGTTTATTCGCCAGTATTTTGCGTAAAGAGCATGATAAATTTTATTTAGTCACACCTGTTGAAAAGTTGGGTATTCAAGTTGAGGATGCGCCTTTTGTTACTCAGTCTTTAGAAATACTAGGCAAGGGAGCAGAGCAGCAAATAAAAGTTACAACTAATGTGGATGAATGTTTTTGGCTAGATGAGCAGCATCCACTGCGTTTAACTTTGAACTCTGTAACGAATCAGCCACGACCTTATGCTCTGGTGCGACAACAGCTTGAAACTTTGATTGCGCGAACCCATTATTATGAGCTGGTTGAGTATAGCTGCATGCACTTAGTAGATGGAGAAGAATGCTACGGCGTATGGAGCTGCGGCCAGTTTTTTAAATTGGCATAAATCTACTTAAAGGTTAAGGGCTGTATTATGAGCTTAGCGCTGTCCATTCGTCAGCTACAAAAGACCTACGCTAATGGATTTCAGGCACTCAAGGGATTAGATCTAGATGTTAAAGAAGGCGATTTTTTTGCTTTGCTTGGCCCAAATGGTGCAGGCAAATCAACCACTATTGGCATTTTATCGACTTTGGTCAATAAAACGGCTGGCACAATAGAGATCTTTGGTCATGACTTAGATAAGCAGCCGCATGCTCTTAAGCGCTGCATTGGTGTGGTGCCACAAGAGTTTAATTTTAACCAGTTTGAAACAGCCTATAATATTTTAATTACACAAGCAGGCTATTACGGTATTCGAGCTAAACAAGCTGCTCCGCTGGCAGAAAAATACTTAAAACAATTAGGTTTATGGGAAAAACGCAACACTAGTGCGCGTATGTTATCGGGTGGTATGAAGCGCCGTTTGATGATCGCAAGAGCATTAATGCATAGCCCCAAACTGCTGATTCTTGACGAACCAACTGCAGGTGTTGATATTGAACTGCGCCGTTCAATGTGGGAGTTTCTAGTAGAGCTAAATGAGCAAGGTACAACCATTATTTTAACCACTCATTACTTAGAAGAAGCTGAGCAGCTCTGCCGCCATATCGCTATTATTGATCATGGGCAAATTGTCGAAAATACAAGCATGCGAGATCTGCTTAATAAATTAACTGTAGAAACACTACTCTTAGATTTAAAAGAACCTCGCCAAAGCGCACCACAACTAGCAGGCTATGCTTGTCAGCTTATAGATGAATTAACCTTAGAAGTACAAATTGAAAAAAGCCAAGGTGTTACGCGCTTATTTGAATTATTGGCAGCGGAAGGCGTAGAGGTTTTAAGTTTGCGTAATAAAAGTAATCGTTTAGAAGAATTATTTGTTTCATTAGTAGAAAAGAATTTAGGCGCAAATCATGAATAGTGAGTGGGCGAGTAATTGGGTTGCACTACAAACCATAGTGTATCGAGAAGTACGTCGATTCTTGCGTATTTGGCCGCAAACATTGCTGCCGCCAGCCATCACCATGGTGCTGTACTTTGTTATTTTCGGTAATTTAATTGGCAAACAAATTGGCGATATGCATGGCTTTACCTACATGCAATATATTGTGCCAGGTTTGATTATGATGTCGGTTATCACTAACTCATATAGTAATGTGGTATCGAGCTTTTTTAGCACCAAGTTTCATCGCTCAATAGAGGAAATACTGGCCTCACCCATGTCGTCACATGTAGTGGTATTAGGCTATGTGATGGGTGGTGTGATACGAGGTTTAATTGTAGCGGCTATAGTGAGTGCGCTGTCATTATTCTTTACAGAAATCGCTATTTACAATAGTGGTATTACCTTATTAGTGGTGATTTTTACAGCGGCAGTCTTTTCATTAGGCGGATTTATTAACGCTGTGTTTGCCCGCAATTTTGATGATATCTCCATTATTCCCTCTTTTGTATTAACACCTTTAACCTACTTAGGTGGTGTATTTTACTCAATAGACATGCTATCGCCATTTTGGCAAAACCTTTCGTTAGCCAACCCTATTTTGCATATGGTTAATGCATTCCGTTACGGTATTTTAGGGCAGTCTGATATCAATGTTTGGTTGGCTATCAGCTTAGTAATCTTGACTACTGTGGTGCTGTATATATGGAGTATTTATTTGCTTAATAGTGGCCGTGGTATGCGTCAATAGAGGATCTATGAAAGATTATCAATGGTTGCTGACCTATTGTTTAAATCGCTTTGGTTCGCTAGAAGCATTAGAACAGCGTTTACCTAGTGCTAAAAGCGGCGAAGAATTAGCAAAAGTCACAGATGATAGATACTTATCTCTTTTAAGTCTGCGCGTATTTCGTGCAGGCTTAAAACACAGTGTAGTAGATGCTAAATGGCCTGAATTTGAGCGTGCTTTCTTTGCTTTTGAGCCTAATAAAGTTGTATTGATGGGCGCTGAACATTTAGAACGGCTTATGCACAACGAAAAGATAATCCGTCATTTAGGTAAACTCAAAAGTGTGCCATTAAATGCGCAAATGATTTTGGATATACAACAAAAATATGGCAGCTTTGGTCAGTTTATAGCCCAGTGGGAAACCAGTGATATCACAGGTTTATGGCGCTACTTAGCAAAAAATGGTAGTCAACTAGGTGGCTTATCCGCACCACGCTTTTTACGTATGGCTGGTAAAGATACCTTTGTTTTATCAAATGATGTTGTGGCAGCACTCAAGGCTCAAGCGCTTGTTACTAAGCAGCCAACAAGCCAGAAAGATTTGGCTACAGTTCAAGCTTATTTTAATCAGTTGCATGAACAAAGTAAGCGTCCTTTGTGTCAACTTTCCATGATGCTGGCGTTTACAGTCAATCACTAAACGTAATCTTAGAATGCTAGGCGTAGATTTTAGTCACGTTTTAGTCAAAAAAAATTGCTATTCAGTTAAGCACAATGCAAAATATCTTATCGCTAACTGACCAGACACCTATATGCTTATGCTAAAACGCCTAGCATCTATTGTGCCCATCGGCTTACTTATTGCCTTAACTGCTTGTACCTCGGCGCAACCTAAAAAAAATGGATTTTTTGCTCGTGAAGCTGCGTTATCTTCAACAGGAGTTGATAGCCAACAATTGCTATCCATTATTGAAGATAACGGGCAGACATATAACGCCTTAATCAGCTATGAGTTACCTGGCTTGGCAGATAGTATTCTTTCTGCTGGAAAAGAGCTAATAGGTACACCTTACCGTTTTGGTGGTACTACCACGACTGGCTTTGATTGCAGTGGGTTTGTTGGCTACTTATATAAAAATCAAACAGGCATTGTTTTACCACGTACTACGCGTGCTATGTTGGCGATGAATGCAACACAAGTAAAGCGCACCGAGCTAGTGCCCGGTGACCTTATTCTATTTAATAAGCGTGGGCGTGGACCTGTTAGCCATGTTGGTATTTACATGGGAAATAACAAGTTTATCCATTCAGGTAGTCGACGCAGTGGCGGAGTACGCATTGATAGCTTAACCAATAGCTATTGGAATGCGAGCTATTTACAAGCCAAGCGCGTGCTGGAAAAAAGCGAAGCACAACCCATTTTGATGAATATGCCGACAGCGAGTTTTTAAATCAGCTAAAGAGAGAAGGCCATGAAACGCTTAAATGTAGTATTACTCAGCGTTCTTTTATTTACAGGTTGTGCAACTCAAGCACCTGAACCTAGCTCAAATCTCTCTTTGCCTACGTCAGCGAATGCGCCTATACAGTCTCAGGATGTTTTATTCCGTGCATTGGGCTTAGTTGGAACGCCTTATGTTTGGGGTGGTAATACGCCAGACTCAGGCTTTGACTGTAGTGGTTTAATTACGTTCGTTTACAATGACGTAGCCAATATGCGCCTACCTAGAACCACTTCAGAAATGATTGCCATGAAAGCGCCTACGGTTAAACGTAATCAATGGCAAAGCGGTGATATTCTATTTTTCGCCACAGGAAAAAGCCGTAGAGTCAGCCATGCTGGGATCTATGTTGGTGAAGGGCGTTTTGTGCATGCGCCTTCTTCAGGCGGTACAGTACGTTTAGATAGCATAGAAAACAGCTACTGGAATAAAGCCTACCTTAATGCTAAAAGACCGTTAGCCGTGAACTAATGGCATTTGGACGCTACACTATGCGTAAATTAACAACAGTTTTTTGCTTGCTCATACTCAGTACCTCCACAGCCAGTTTGGCTGCTGAGCTAAGATTTGATTTAAAACAGAAAGCCTCTAATGGCAGCTTGGTCGTAGTGGATACTTGGGGTGAAAAGGTTCAAAAAAGTGATCTTTCAGTGCAAGATGTGCAGCAGCTACAAAAACAATTAAAAGAGTTGCAGCAAAAAACAGAAAAGTTGGAACGTAAAGTTGCTGACTTAGAGCGTCAACTGAATAAGCGTTAAATGTGTTTAAATACTGACATCATATTGTCATGCGCTCCTGTTGAAATGAGCCTAATAAATAACAGGAGTAACCTATGCCAGATCAACTGCAGCAACCTTCTTTCTATCTAGAGAGTGCAGCTAACTATACGGCGGTAACTATTTATGATTATGAGTGCCAATCATGTAGCGAATTACAGGCTACTCACATGCAAGCACAACAATGCTGTATTGAGTTAGTTAAAGCTAGTTGTCCTTGTTGCTGGCGTATATTTACAAGCCTTGAGCTTGATTTTTATGCCGTACAGGTAGCAGCACATTGCAACTTCTGCAACCCCCATTTTACATTAGATCAATTAACCCAAATCCACTCTTTAGCTGCGCTGTAGTACTTTTTTAAAACACTTATTTGACCTAGAATTATTTATCTTATATAAGGCTGGATAGTTTGCTATGTCTTTAAAAAATAGCGATATACTGATTTTTGCAGAATCAGATCCTGCTGAAAACCCATGGGTAAAAGGTAAACCAGAGCCAGAGCTATTAAGCATTGAGCCTTATAATAAAAATTGGCCGGACTTATTTAAAAAACATCAAACACAAATAAAAAAAGCATTGGGCGACAACGCTATAGCAATAGAACACATAGGTTCTACAGCAGTAGAAGGGCTGGCAGCAAAACCTATAATTGATATTGATCTTATAGTTTTGAACTCCGCTAATGAACTCAGTTATGTACCTGCTTTGGAGGCTATAGGTTATGAATTACGAGTGCGAGAACCTTCGTGGTATCAACATCGCTGCTTGCGCTTATTGCCTAATAAAGTAAATTTACATGTGTTTTCATTAAATTGTGCAGAAGCTAAACGTCATATTTTATTTCGAAATTGGCTTAGAAGTAATATTGCAGATAGGAATTTATATGCTCAAGTAAAATTATCAGCATTGTCAGATGACCTAGAGTTAATGATGGATTATAATAAACGTAAACATGAAGTCATTCATGCTATTTATCAAAGAGCTTTTAAATCAGCAGGGATTATATAGGTATAGGGTTTATTTTAGTATTTAATCGGTAAGCGTGTTTAAAATGACTATTCAGTTTGTTACTTTTAGATAGGGTAATAATATTTAATTGAGCATGTATTTCTTGATGCAAGAAGTGATTGTTAAAACCTTCATTTGTTGTGATATCAATACCTAATCCCTTAAGTTGTGTGTCAATAACATTAATCATTGATTGCGCTAGGTTAAATTCAAATCCTGCTATGTTGTTTGTGCAAAACATGAGGAGTGAATCTAATCCTACAATTAGCTCATAAATCGCAGCTTCTTCAACGTTTGTACGATCTAGATTGCTTTCATTTATATGGCTTAATTTTATATAAAAAGTATTTATTTTATTTTTATCTACGACTAGCTCGTTATCTATACATTTCCATAAATAATTTAAGATTTCTTTAAGCAGTATTGTATCTTTTGAAGGTAGGCATAAATTCAGCTTGGTTTGGCAAGTCAGCATTAGGTTATCTAACACCCAGCAGCCAAAAAATAGCAAATTATGCTTAGGTATTTCTGTTACAGAAATTCTTATTTTTTCCAAATACTCGCTAAGATTATTCATTTTATTTATTCTAATTGATTATAAATTTAGACTTTATAATCAGCCAGTTCTAATAATAAAACTGGCTGACTATTAAAATTATAAACCTAAAACTTTAGCAACATAGTCTGCATCTTTATCACCACGACCTGATAAGTTAACTAAAATACTTTGGCTAGCCTTTAGCTGGGGTGCTTTACGCATTGCCCAAGCAACAGCATGTGAGCTTTCTAATGCAGGTATTATCCCTTCAACACGAGACAGGGTGATAAAGGCGTTCAAGCATTCGTCATCCGTTACACTGTCATAAGTTACGCGGCCTAAATCTTTTAAGTAGCTATGCTGTGGTCCAACACCAGGGTAATCTAGCCCAGATGCAATAGAGTGTACGGGTAGTGGATTGCCTTGTTCATCTTCAAGGACATAGCATGCCATGCCATGTAACTGGCTAGGTTTACCAAGGGTTAATGTTGCGCTATGGAGTGGTGTATCTAAGCCTTTTCCAGCAGGTTCAACACCTACCAGATTGACTTCTTTGTCTTCTAAGAAGGCAGTGAACATGCCCATTGCATTGGAGCCGCCACCAACACAAGCTGTAATATAGTCAGGTAATTTATTGTGTTTATGGCTGAATTGCTCGCGGGCTTCTGTACCAATAATAGCTTGGAAGTCACGCACCATTTTAGGGAATGGGTGTGGGCCAACCACAGAACCAATGGCATAAATAAAATTTTCTGGATCTTTTAAGTATTCGTCAAAAGCACTATCTACGGCATCTTTTAAAGTGGCAGTGCCACGCGTGACTGGAACTAAGGTGCAGCCTAAGATTTTCATCTTAACTACATTCGGGTGCTCTTTTTCAATATCCACTTGCCCCATATGGATCTCACAAGGAATACCTACCAAGGCACAAGCACTAGCAAGTGCGACGCCATGCTGTCCAGCGCCTGTTTCAGCAATAACCTTGGTTTTACCCATAAACTTAGCCAGCAAGGCTTCGCCAAGACAGTGGTTTATTTTATGAGCACCTGTATGGTTAAGATCTTCACGCTTTAAGTAAATTTGTGCGCCACCTAGTTGCTCACTTAAGCGTTTGGCATGAAATATTGGGCTAGGGCGGCCTACATAATCTGCAAATAAGTTAGCTAATTCTTTTTGAAACTCAGGCTGTTGGCGAATTTCTTCATAGGCTTGGTTAATTTCATCCATGATTTTCTTTAAGTGATCAGGCACAAACTGGCCACCATAAGGACCAAAAAAACCATTAGCGTCAGGCATAGGGGCAAAAGTGGATGCTGTCATGATGTTTCTCAGTACTCGTCTTAGTCACAATCACGTGCTTGGGGAGCACGTATAATTAAGGTTTCTTGCAGCTCAAAACTACCTTTGTAGGCTGTGCAAGCTTGGCATTCTAGAGGGCCTGCTGGACGGCCTAAAAGCTCAACATAGACTTCTTCGTAAGGTTCTATTGTGATTTGCTCATAAGCATTACGTAGATAAGCTAGCTTTTTCTCATCAGTCTTTAGCCATAAAGTCTGTTCAGGCGTGCTGCCGCAGCGCTTAAAAGCCTGCATATCTTTTCCGAGAATTAAGTGCCCTTTATGCTGTGCAATAGATGCTTCTGGTTTCGTGGTATTAGATAGGCACCCTGTAAGGCTAATCAGCGCAATACTTAGGGTAAAACTAACAAGAAACTGACGCATTTTCTCTCCTTGTTCTTAGCGTTGGGCAACAATAAGTGCGCCACCAGCTACCATAAAAGCACCGCCAGTAATGCGGTTAAAAATTCGAGTTAAGCCTAAACGCTGCAATGCACTAATGAGGTGGTTGCCAAGCACGGCATAGGCAAACATTAAGCTAAAATCAATGACCAGCCAAGTAATAGCTAAGATTGCAAGCTGTTCAAATAAAGGCTGTTCAGCCACAATAAACTGAGGAAATAGCGCGCCAAAAAATAACAAGTCTTTAGGATTGCCAATGCCGACTAAGTATCCACTACGTAATAAGCGGTAAGCACTTTTATTGGACGTATTTTGTTCGACAGGCTGCGCTTTTATGACAAGGGGAGCGCGCCATGTTTGGATACCTAAATAGATCAAATACGCCGCACCACAGAGCTTTAGCGCCCAAAATGCTGTTTCTGATGCCATTATAATAGCGCCAAGTCCTAAGCCAGATGCTAGCATTAAGGTTAATGCCGCAAACATGCCACCTGTTACAGTAGCTAAGCTTTTACGTTTGCCATATTGCGCACCGTGGCTCATGCAAAGTACTGCAATGGGGCCTGGCGTGATAATCAAGACCGTAATAACGGAAAGGTACAGCAACCAAAGACTAATACTCATGATGTGAAAACCTAAAAACGTTCATTAAATCGCATATAGCGCCACTGGTTATCGGGGACTTTGCCTAAACTAATGCCGCCAATACGGATGCGCTTGGCATCTGTAAGTTTGAGTCCTAATTTAGTGAGTAAAGCTACAATATCCTGAGGTGGTTTTTTCATCGCCAGTCTAATATGCCACTCGTTTTGCCAGCTAATTTTAGCGTGAGCAAATACGCTTTGTTTTTGAATAACAGCTAAAGCAAAATCGGTTTGTTCAGTTGTTAGGATAAACTCTTGTTCAAGTCTTTGTGCATCATCATTTAGTTTGCGTTGTGTTCGCCAGTCTTGGCTAAAAACCTGTAAGCCTGTGCAGTTTGCTGGTAAGGGTAAGGATTTTTTTAGACGCATGAAGTGAGCGTTTAAAATAGGTTGGTTACTCGTATCCTGTGTCCAATGATTATCTTTATTTAAAAACAGGTCAGCCTCTACTTGATTGGCTAATAACGTCATGGGTTCTATATCAATTAATTTTGCATTAGGTGCAAGGGTTACCTGTTGCTGGTCTGCTACTTCATGTTGTGGCAAGTCAATCGCTTGACCATCAACCTGTACGAAACCAGCTAAAATATAGCGTTCAGCTTCACTGCGCGAGCATTGGATTTGTTGCATTAAGCGCTTTGAAAGACGTTGTGTTGACATAATGTTACTCGCGAAAGAAAACGTGCACTAAATGATAACCAAACTGGGTTTTAATAGGGCCGTGAACTACGCCTGTAGGTTTTTTAAAAATAACTTGGTCGATAGCCGGCACCATTTGGCGAGGCCTTACCTCACCTAAATCACCTCCACGCTTAGCGGAGGCACAGGTTGAAAATTTACGCGCCAACACATCAAAGGCTTCACCTTGGGCAAGGCGTTTTTTAAGTTGCTGGGCCTGATCTTCAGTTTTTACCAAAATATGGCGAGCCATCGCTTTAGCCATTGGTAACCTCGTATACTCTAAGTTAACAAAGCGCTAGTCTACCTGAAAAACCTTGTTAAAACGCTGTTTGCAGTGCTTTTTATAAGCACGTATACAGATTTAATAGTGTTTTCTTATAATGGTTTTTAACGAAAAACGCATGCTAGGCGTGATTAGTATTAGTTGCTAAGAATGTGTTATATACCAATTATTTGAAGTTGCAGCCGCTAGGCTTGCTGTTTTGGCAGATGTAAGGTGCTAAATGAACCCAACGACTGAACGCGACCAATTAAGCCTTCCTAAAGGGCATACAAAATTACTTTTGCATTCTTGCTGTGCGCCTTGCTCTGGCGAGGTGATGGAGGCATTAAGTCATTCTGGCATTGATTACACTATCTTTTTTTATAATCCCAACATCCATCCGGAAAAAGAATATTTAATTCGCAAAGAAGAAAATATACGCTTTGCTGAAAAGCACAATATTGCGTTTGTGGATGCTGATTATGACACTGATAATTGGTTTGAGCGCGCTAAAGGGATGGAGTGGGAACCTGAGCGTGGCGTGCGTTGTACCATGTGTTTTGATATGCGTTTTGAGCGTACAGCGCTTTATGCGTATGAACATGGATTTAGCTTAATCTCAAGCTCACTAGGTATTTCTCGTTGGAAAAATATGCAACAAATTAATGATTGTGGACAAAGAGCTGCAGCACCCTACGATGGAATGCATTATTGGGACTATAACTGGCGCAAAAAAGGTGGTTCTGCTCGCATGATTGAAATTAGTAAACGGGAGCAATTTTATCAGCAAGAATACTGTGGTTGCATCTATTCATTAAGAGATACAAATTTACACCGTAAAGCCAGTGAGCGTGACTTAATTAAAATTGGTGTGAAGTATTACGGCGATGATGAAAAATAAAGGCTCACCAAAACAACAATATTTAGCCGCACTTGAGGCGGGTTTTATTGAAGATGTAGCGCAAAAACAAGCTGTTGAGTACTTAGACCAGTGCTTTTCTGCCATTGAAGCAGGCAGTACTGTAAAAGGTGTTTATTTGCATGGGCCTGTTGGTCGAGGTAAAACATGGTTAATGGATGCTTTTTTTTCGAGTTTAACTGTGCCAGCCCGAAGGCAGCATTTTCATCATTTTATACGCTGGGTACATCAGCGTTTATTTCAGCTAATAGGTACGGCGGATCCTTTAACTGTATTAGCACAAGAACTAGCGGCTAGCGTGAAAGTGCTTTGTTTTGATGAGCTATTTGTCAGTGACATTGGTGATGCTAGCTTACTAGGTGGTCTATTTGAGCGCCTTTTCAAACAAGGTCTAGTTTTAATAGTAACCTCTAATAATGCTCCAGATGATTTGTATAATCCTGGATTTAACCGCGAACGCTTCTTGCCAGCCATTGCTGCCATAAAACAAAACATGCAGATTGTGCAAGTTGATGGTGGAACAGATCATCGTTTGCATCAGGCACAGGCTGTGCAGCGTTTTTGGTTAAAAAATAATGCAGATGATCCCTTGCGCCAAGTATTTTATGAATTATCTAGGGGAACAAGTAAAACAGGTGCATTAGCACTAAATCATATTCACATTCACACTAAAGCTTATAGCGATAATCTGCTCTACTGTGATTTTTCGCAGCTTTGCGAGGCACCTTTGGCCGCCCAGGATTTTATTGAAATTGCTCAGCGTTTTTCTGTTGTTTTAGTCGCCAACGTGCCTTGTTTAAGTGGCACGCAACAAGAGGCTAAAATAGCACGAGGTACAGAAGACGCTGCGCAGCAAGTAAAAGCTGGAGATCGCGTGTTGCCACAATTAGCAAAACATGACGATAGCGTGCGCCGCTTTATTGCCTTAGTGGATGAGTGCTACGATAATCGCGTACCCATTTACCTAGAAGCTCAGGTTCCTCTTGAGCAAATATACACGCAAGGCTATCTTGCCTTTGCATTCCGACGTACTTTTAGCCGTTTGCAAGAAATGCAAAAGGTGAGTTTTCAAACTAAATAACTGAGATTTTAGATGTTCTGGATTGAGTTGTTAGCCGCTGGTTTAGGCGTGTTTTCAGTTTATTTAATGACTGCGCAAAAGCCGCTGGCTTGGCCTATTGGTTTTCTTATGGTAGTGCTTTATAGCTGGATTTTTTGGCAGGCTCGACTTTTTTCAGAGATGTTATTGCAGCTTATTTATGCGGCTTTACAGTTATATGGTTGGTATCAATGGTTGCGTGGTGGTGTACAAAAACAACAAAGAGAAGTCAGTAGTTTGCCTTTACCACCCATTAGACTGCACCTCATTATAGGCTTAATTATTAGCTTAACACTGGGTGCCTTAATGAGTAATTATACAAGCGCAAACCTACCTTGGCTTGATGCCACATTAACAGGCTTCAGCTTAGTTGGTCAGTATTGGATGGCAAAAAAATACCTACAATGCTGGAGTCTTTGGATTGTAGTGGATGTGATTTATATCGGTATGTTTAGCCTAGCAGGTTTATATTTAACCGCAGCACTTTATGCAGTATTTACTGGTCTAGCTGTTTGGGGTTGGCTGCAATGGCGTACGAGCCTGTTGGCGGCCTCATGAAAGTAGTGGTTTTATCAGGACCTGAGTCTGTAGGCAAAAGCTCTTTGTGCCAAGCTTTAGCCAAAGAATTTAACGCCATAGTAGTCGATGAGTATGTGCGTACTTTTATTGAGGAGCAGGGACGTACAACCTGTTATGCCGATATTGATAGCATTGCGCGTCAGCAGCTTACAAATGAACTATTGGCGCGCGCCAAAAAGCCAAAACTAGTATTGCTTGATACACATTTGTTGACTAATAAACTCTGGAGTGAATATTTATTTACGACCTGTCCAGAATGGATTGAGCCAGCATTACTAGCACAAGATTATGACTTTATTGCTTTACTTGACCCAGATGGGCTGGAGTGGCAGGCAGATGGGCAGCGATGTCAGCCAGATTACAACGAGAGGTTAGCTTTCTTTAATCAACTTAAAGGCTGGTTAGAAAACAATAAACAGCCTTATCAAGTCATTTCTGGGTCATGGCAACAACGTTACCAGAAACTAAAAGAACACATAAACAATTCATTGTTAAACTAAAACGGGCCATATAAAACCCGTTTTGTGCTTTGCTTTGAGTTACTTTCCAGCTTTTTGCATGGCAAAGTAAGCATCACATAGTGGCGTGTAGTCATTCGACTCACGTTGTAGGTATTCAAAGTCTAAAGCGAGCTCTTCGTCTTCCCCATAGGTAATTACTTGTGTGAGCTGTAAAATAGGATATAGCCTTCCACTGCGCATTTTACGTGTTTGAATACCTTTGAATATTAAATGCTCTTTAAATTCAGGCGTGCCTTCAGTAACGAATAGTATTTTATTGCCATCAAGTTTGTATTTCTTGGTTTCAATACCTTTGCTAAGCACGTTTTGAGATGCAATGTCACATCTAAAACTATGATTGTCGACCTCGCCATTGCCCTTAAATTCGACCACATTAGCAATGCCATTAGCTAGAGGAAACATGGCCCATACGCCTAAAATAGCTTCATCTATTTTTTCTTTAGAGGCATGGGCTGAGTATGAAATCGCGAGAATAGCTGCAGATAATGCAAGTTTTTTAAAGCTCATAGAAAGATACCTTCCTTGTGTTATGGGCAAATAATGACAGAAATTTTAGGCGTAACTCCTTGTTACTCAGTATTATGCTATTGTCTCTAGCGCTGCAAAGTAAAGATTCCAATCCCATATTACTACTGTTTTTATGATTATTTTATCCTAAACAGTAATAAAC